>NZ_JZRH01000062.1:0-11184 GCF_000963985.1 Pantoea sp. BL1
TGCTGCTGTGCGACTGCGGCCACTTTCGCTTCAGCACCGTCAAGAGTTGAAGATTCAACGGAGATGCTCTGGGCAAAGCTGGCAGCAGATATCAGTGAAAGAGCGGCGGCAGCGGCGATGGTCAGTGTTTTGATGGTTTTCATGGTCTTATTCCTTTGGGTTGTTTCTGAAGGCTGTGTGCCTTCGATGAAAATAATAATACCCTAGGTTACCATTTCATTATTAACCATTAGTGCGATCATCATGATCACACTAACCATAACCCCCATTACAATAACCTCATTGATCGGTAGAGTTCCATCTTATCCACATTACAGGTGAAAAGAGCGCTCGCTAACCTGTGGATAAATCAGCTTTTCCCGCCTGCAGTGCCCGCTCCCGCGCAGTGCTGTTTTTTTGTACGCTTTCACGAGTTTGTCGCGGGCTAAACTGAATCTTCTTTTTCAATCACCAACACGCGTGCCGCACCCTGGGGATGAGCGACATGTTCGGTACCCACGCTGGCGAAGAAAATGTCACCCACGTTGAGCATCACTTTATGCACTTCCGCCCGCTCGCGGTAATGCATCTCGACCACGCCATCTAACACCACGAAGACTTCTTCACCGTCATTGATGTGCCAGCGATAAGGCTGATCAGTCCAGTGCAATCGCACGCTGGTGCCATCAAAATTGGCAATATCGAGAGCCTCCCACGCACGCGCTGGGGAAAAGTTTTTGCCGACGATGATTTTCATGAGATGCCTGTTTTTGCTGAGTGAATACGCAACATGCTACAGGCCAGTGAGCTGAGGTGTGAGACAAGGCAGGGACATTTCCGGACAGATTACTGCACGTGATAACAGACTCCAGATTCCAGAAACAGCAAAGCCGCCCGGAGGCGGCCTTAACGCTGAAGCGGAAACTGAACTTATTTGTACAGTTCTGCAGTCATGTGCACACGGTTGTTGGTGTTCGCTTCAGTGATTTTGTACTGAGCACCCTGCTGCTGTGCTACTGCGGCAACTTTCGCTTCTGCACCGTCAAGAGTTGAAGACTCAACGGAGATGCTCTGGGCAAAGCTGGCAGCAGACATCAGTGAAAGAGCGGCGGCAGCGGCGATGGTCAGTGTTTTAATGGTTTTCATGGTCTTATTCCTTTGGGTTGTTTATGAAGGCTGTGTGCCTTAGATGAAAATAATAATACCCTATGTTATCATTTCATGATTAACCATTAGTGCGATCATCATGATCGTGCTAACTACATCTCACCGAGACCTTACGCATCACAATGATGTTGATAGCCGCTAATACGGCGGCGGCAAAAAAGGCCATCGATAAGTGACCTGGAAGGTATGTCATGAACGCCGCCATAAATTGTCCGCCAAAAATGGCCATTGATAAGCGTGCCAATTGGCGCCCACGTTCCTGAGGTTGGCTGATTTCAACGGTCATGTGATTCACCAAAGGCACTGACAGCCCAAACCCCATGCCTAATAAGATGCCGCCTGGCAGGCACAACACGACATCGGGGGCTGCTGCAAATTCAAGATGTGCCAACAGGTAGCAAATGAACGCCATAATCAGCGTGGAATAGTTGCCGAACTGCAGCGCAACATGCGGCATCAGTGCTGCTGCCAGCACCGCCACCAGTGAGACAAATGAGAGAAAATAGCCAATATGTGCGGCACTCACACCCATCAAAGCAAACCGTTGCGGCAGCATAATGACGGCGGTGAAAAAACAGATCATGGAACAGAACGCCGCCAGCCATACCGGCCGCAACCGGCGATCGCTATCCGTTACGCCCTCTTCTATTATTTCCGCTCTCATCTGCTGCTGAGGGCGCGGGACACAAATGAGCACCAACATCAGCAGCAACCAGGAGAATAGATACAGCCCATACGGATAACGCCAACTTGTGGAGGCCAGAATCCCCCCCACACAGAGAAACACTACGCCACCCAACTCTATTGCCATGCCTTGTCGCGCGATCATCTTTAATCGTGCTTCGGCCTGATAAAAACTGGCAATTAAGCCGGTCCCGGAAGACATCACCACCGCTGTTGCGCCCCCCAGTAGGATGCGGTCGATGATTTGTGGCACTGCGCCCGGCAACCAAACACCTGCCACGCCCAATCCGCCATAGCAGAAAAGCCCAATCAGTAGCATGGGATAGGCACCAAAACGATCTATCGCGCGCCCCGCTAATGGCCCTGCCAGTATCACGCCCAGCGCAGGCAGCGTCACCAACCAGCTTGCCAGATAAGAAACCCGTAATTGCGCGGCGATGTCACTCAATCCCGGCACAATGACGCATCCCACCATAATGGTCAGGCAACTGACAGCCAGGAGCGTGACTGCACCTGCGGATTTAATTGATGTCATGATTTTTATTTATCCGAATAATGGAATGGTTAACCATATAACGGACATGAGTGTTACGACCTCGGCGCATATTGTCAATGGCTGCCGTGCTATAGTGGCGGCCATTAAAATCGAAAAGCGGAAGAGTGATGGCTGCAGATACAGAGGCTAACGGTTCGCAGGTTATTGCACGTGCCGCGACTATATTGCGGGCGTTAGAAAACCGACCAACGGGATTAAGCATGTCCGAGCTGTCAAAACTGACAGCACTACCGCGCACCACTGTACATCGGCTGGTCACATCATTGATTTCTCAGCAGTTGCTGCTGCAGGGCAGTGAAGGCATTAAGCTGGGTCCGGCGCTAGCAAGACTTGCCGCTTCGGCACATACCGATATTATTGCGCTCTCTCAACCGGCGATGGAAACGCTTGGACGTCGTACGCGAGAAACGGTCGATTTATGCGTCTGGCGCGGCAGCCATACGGTTCTGGTCAGCCAATATGCTTCCGATCAGGAGTTGCGCGTCGTCTCACCCATCAGCACGGCCTTTCCCACGCACTGCGCTGCGCATGGTAAAGCGTTATTGTCTGAACAAACAGATGATGTCATCTCGACATTACTTCCGCAGTTGAACGATGTGCGCACCCAAAATACGCTGCGAGATCCTCAGCTTCTATTAAAAGCCATTCAGCAGGTTCGTGAGCAAGGCTATGCGGTAGATCGCGAAGAACATGCGCGGGGTGTATGCGGTATCAGTGTCGCCCTGAATACCGGTTCAGGAGAACGTTATGCGCTGGCCATTGCAGTGCCATCATTACGCTTTGATGAGCAGTTTCCACAGCTTCTCGCGGCTTTATTGCAGGCAAAAACTGAAATCGAGTCGCTGCTTGTCGGTTAGCACAAATGACAAAGCCGCCCGTAGGCGGCCTTAATATCGTGGGTGGCGAGCTTATTTATACAACTGAGCCGTCATGTGCACGCGGTTGTTGGTGTTGGCTTCAGTAATTTTGTACTGAGCGCCCTGTTGCTGAGCAACGGCGGCGATTTTCGCTTCTGCACTGTCCAGAGTTGAAGCATCAACAGAGATACTTTGTGCGAAGCTCGCGAATGAAACCAGGGTAAGAGCAGCAACTGCAACGAAAGTTTTGATAGATTTCATGGTCATTTCCTCAGAGTGATTTTCAGTTTTTAAGGCGGACTGCCTCGATGTGAGAAATAATAGACCTGCTTCTCGTTGAGTAAAAGCTGAAGGATTTGCTGATATAATTCAAAAAAATTGAATATGATTTAATCCAACCTTTTCTTAAGTTGCATCGGTTAAAACCCTGAAATTCTCATCGTCACAATCAAATTGCGCCACCTCCTGCATGCCAAGATGCTGATGCGCACGTAACGAGGGAATATTGTTGGATTGGATGAATAACACCGGAGTTTTTGAACCATAATGTTCCCGCATTGCCGCATACAATGGCCGCAATAATCCCTGACCGCGTTCACTTGCTGCAATACATACCGGACCATACAGCCAGCACTCTCTGCCGGGTGGCCAGGCATCCAACATGGCTGCTACCACAGGAGGGGATTGTTCCGCGGATAACGCACTGAACAAGACGCCCACCACCGTTCCCTCGTGTTTAGCCACCAGCGTATGGGCAGTGGCGCGATCGAGCATACCGGCCACACGCTCTGGCGGATAATTCCCGTTTAAAGCGCCGCCATTGCCAGCTGCATTCTTTTGAAGCAATGCAACGATTGCAACAAAGTCTGCAGGCTGTGCGCTGGTAATAAGATAATCACTCCTCATCAAGGTTCTCCTTTGCCATTTCGCTGTTGTGGTAAAGCATAGCGAAAGACGCTCACAAAGAAGAACAACGGTTGGTAAGGTGAAACGACTATGCCGCCCAAAGGCGGCCATCATTAAGGCCTTGCTGCTGAGCCATCCGGCAAGCGCGCGTTCGTCCACTCTGGCAAGTCGCCTTTTACGGGATACTTAGCCGCTTGAGTTTCATCGATATCCACCCCCAAGCCAGGGCGATCGCTGAGATAAGCGTAACCACGATCAATCTCTGGACAGCCAGGGAAGACTTCCTGCAATGCATCATTGACCGGGGTATATTCCTGGATACCGAGATTGGTAATACTCATGTCGATATGCAGATTTGCCGCCACGCCAACCGGTGAAATATCACCTGGTCCATGCCAGGCGGTTCTTACGCCGTAAAGCTCAGCAAAAGTCGCCAGCTTTTTGGCAGGCGTAATACCGCCGATGGTGCTGACATGGCAACGGATATAATCGATAAGCTGGTTTTGAATCAGAGGTTTCCATTCGTTAATCTGGGTAAATAACTCGCCCATCGCAATCGGTGTACTGCTCTGTGTACGTAATGTTTTAAGCCAATCAATGTTCTCAGGGGCGACAGGATCTTCGAGGAAAAACAGCTGGAATTCTTCCAACGATTTCGCCATTTGGATTGAGGCTATGGGTGTGATGCGCTCGTGTACGTCATGGATAAACTCCACACCGAAACCAATTTTATTGCGCAGATGATCAAACAAACGAGGTACCGCACGCGCGTAAGCTTCAGGATCGAAATAGACGCCCGGCGTCTGACTACGTGGTGACACCTTCGGCTGAATATTACGTGCCTTAGCCAGCTTACCGGCGATCAGACGTAAATCATCGGTGCCGGCACCACCGTACATGCCCACCTGGCAGCGTACATATTGATAACCCTCTTCCATACGGGCCCGAATATTATCTTCAACTTCAACTTCATCTGCACCGTCACAGTGGCGATAAAGAGCAATACCATCACGGCACTTCCCGCCCAACAGTTCATACACTGGCAACCCAGCCACTTTGCCTTTTAAATCCCACAAGGCCATATCGACGCCAGAAAGTGCGTTGTTCATGACCGGGCCATTCCGCCAATAGCCACTCACCGCTGCCGATTGCCAAATATCCTCAATACGCGCGGGATCCTTACCTATTAAGAACGGTTTCATATAGTTGTCGATAGCAGTGGCGACGGCATGAATACGTTGGGTAAACGTTGCACAGCCCAAACCGTATAACCCAGGTTCGCTGGTTTCAATTTTAACCACCACCAGGTCAATACCGCCCGGTGCAGTAAGAATGGTTTTTACGTTGGTAATCTTAAGTTGGCTCATGCTAATCCTCACTAATCCTGTATGATGTCCTACATGTTAGAGATTTAAAAAAAGCCGCGATGGGCTTTTCTTATGTTCAGTTATGGCGTACATCTTCGATAGCGTGCACGTTATGGGTCATCGCACTGTTTAGCGTCTCTGTTGCCAAATCTGCATCACGATTTTTCAGCGCCATAAAGACCTTAATGTGGGCTTCAACGCTCTCAAGCGTGATGCCCAGCACACGGTTTAACTCTTCGAGATAATGCACATAGATGCCTTTGAGCGACTCCATAACATGAATGAAAATTTTGTTATGCGAAGCTTTCACGATGGCCAGATGAAAGTCGTAGTCTGCCAGGGAGTACTTCTTGTAATCATCCCGATTGACCAGCATACGATTGAGCGCACTCTCCAGCACCTGAATGTCTTCATCAGTCGCATTCTCTACAGCTAACTCCATGCAACGAAACTCAACGGTTTGGCGAAACACGCGCATATCGTCAAACTCTTCCTGAGACAGGTGCAAAATAGGCTGATTGTCGCTGAATGCCCCATAGCGCGCGACATCCCGGGTAACATAAGTCCCCTTGCCCTGATGCGTGATGACGATACCTAAATCACGTAGCTTTTGCACAGCACTGCGCACGCTGACTCGGCTGACCTGGAATGTCGCCGTGAGTTCTGCTTCAGAAGGCAACTTACAGCCCGGCTCCCAGATGCCATCTTGAATGTTCTGCTTCATCTGTTCGTAGATCACGTCCACGATATTGTGTTTTTGAATACTTGCCAGCGCCACGTTGCTCACTCACTTGTCCTACATGTTGGTCTTTTTAACTTTTTCACTGTCCTGGCACAAGGCGTTTTTTCTTTTATCACTCTTATACCTTTTGACCAGCACAAGAAAAATACATCAATTTCATGCAGTTGAATATCATCCCGGAATGAGCAGGGCTGGCTGCCTGATCCCATTTTTGTGAAACGGTCTGCAATTTATTGATCAGGTTATTGCTGCTACCTACAACCTCACGTACAACTCTCACAATAACTTGTTAGTCATGTTACATGAGGAATTATCATGCACCCCCTTTTCGATTTAACGGGAAAAACAGCCTTAATTACCGGTTCAACACGCGGGCTCGGTTTTGCCTATGCCACAGGATTAGCGCAGGCTGGCGCTTCCGTCATCCTCAACGGCACCAGCGAACAACACATGCATCACGCGTTGGCACAGTTAAAAACCCAGGGATTTAATGCGCGGGGCTTTCTCTTTAACGTCGCAAATGAGGATGAGATAGAGCGCGTTTTCGCGCAGCTTGATGAAGAAAATATCCACGTGGATATCGTCATCAATAATGCCGGCATTCAGTTCCGTAAGCCTATGCTGGAACTGGCCTTAAGTGACTGGCAGCGCGTGATAGATGTCAATCTCACCAGTGCCTTCCTGGTGGCTCGTGCCGCAGCGCGACGCATGGTGGCGCGCAACAGCGGTGGCAAAATTATCAACATCGGCTCACTCACTAGTGAAGCCGCTCGCGCAACCGTTGCCCCTTACACCGCAGCAAAAGGCGGTATCAAATTACTGACGAAATCGATGGCAGCTGAATGGGCAGTCCATAACATCCAATCGAATGGCATCGGGCCGGGTTATATCCTCACCGACATGAACAGTGCGTTGGTAGAAAATCAGGAATTTAATCAATGGGTTTGCAATAGCACACCCTCAGGGCGCTGGGGTAAACCTGATGAGTTAATTGGCACGGCGGTATACCTGGCCTCCTCTGCCTCTAACTACGTCAATGGACAAATGATTTATGTCGACGGCGGTTGGCTCGCCACGCTTTAGACCACCGTCAATTAAAAATGCATTTCCAGACTCACTGTACCCTCCCCTTAAAACGATAAGAGGTCAGAACATGAATCAGACCATTTCAGGGACACTCTCTAATAAACGTTGGGGGCGGCTCATTCCCATCGCCTTCATCACCTATAGCCTGGCCTATTTGGATCGCGCAAACTACGGCTTCGGCGCTGCGGCTGGACTCGCAGAAGACCTTAACATCACACCGGCAATATCGTCGCTGCTGGGCGCACTATTCTTCCTGGGTTATTTCTGTTTTCAAGTGCCCGGCGGTATCTATGCCGAGAAACACTCAGCCAAACGATTGATTTTCTGGAGCCTCATCCTTTGGGGAGCCTTGGCTGCCGCAACAGGCATGGTGCATAACGTTGCACTTTTGGCGGCCGTACGTTTTCTTCTGGGGGTAGCCGAAAGCGTTGTCATGCCCGCGATGCTGATATTTCTCAGTCACTGGTTCACACGAGAAGAGCGTTCCAGAGCAAATACCTTCTTGTTTCTGGGAAATCCCATCACAGTTTTGTGGATGTCGATCCTTTCAGGATACTTAGTCAATGCCTTTGGTTGGCGCGGGATGTTCATTATTGAAGGTGCGCCAGCCATCATTTGGGCCGTCATTTGGTGGGTGATCTACGCAGATCGGCCAAAAGATGCCAAATGGTTAAATGATACGGAAAAACGTGCCATCGAGAATGCGCTGGCTGAAGAACAACAAGCTATAAAACCCGTCAAAAATTATCGTGAAGCATTTCGTTCACCGAAAGTACTGGCCCTGGCCTTCATCCATTTCTTTTGGAACATAGGCATGTACGGCTTCATTATGTGGTTGCCCTCAATGCTCAAAACAGCATCTGGTTTAGGCATTGTCGCAACCGGTTGGCTATCTGCTGCCCCCTATCTGCTTGCCGTTCCACTGATGTTAACAGCATCCTGGTACTCGGATAAATTTCAGCAGCGTAAAGCTATCGTTGTGGCTTTCCTCGGGCTGGGTGCCGTCTGTTTTATTGCATCTTTCACCCTCGGCGCATCTCATTTCTGGATCTCCTGGTCACTTCTGGTCATTGCCGGAGGAGCAATGTATACGCCTTATGGTCCATTCTTCGCCGCCATTCCTGAAATGATCCCGCGCAACGTTGTCGCCGGTGCAATGTCATTTGTCGTTTGTTTCGGCGCATTGGGGTCATTCGTCGGCGCCTGGATTGTGGGTTACTTAAATGGTTTGACCGGAAGTCCGGCTGCTTCATATGTTTTCATGGGCGCGTCCCTCGTGGTTGCTGTGCTTTTAACCGTACTGACCCGATTTAGTAACGCATCGAACTCGTTAACCCACGCCACCACCTCGCACTGAGAAAGGTTAATCCATGACAGCTAAACCCACCCGTACCCGATTCTCCGTGCTGGCGATGTTGTTTGTTGTGACGGCCATTAATTATATGGACCGTGCCAACCTTTCCGTTGCGGGTTCTCACATTCAGGGAGACCTGGCGCTCTCACCCACGCAGCTCGGATTGCTGTTCTCGATGTTTACCTGGTTCTACGCTATGAGCCAAATCCCGGTAGGATATCTGCTGGATCGCATCGGCTCCCGCTGGCTGTATGGCAGCGCAATTGTGCTGTGGAGTGTGTTCACCCTGTTGATGGGATTTGCTTCACACCATCTTTTCGCCACCGCCACGGCTTCCTTTATGATGCTGCTGGCTTGCCGCGCTTTGGTAGGGATCGCTGAAGCACCCTCTTTTCCTTCGAACACCAAGATCATTGCGACATGGTTTCCCGATCATGAACGTGCCCGTGCAACAGCAACCTACTCCAGTGCGCAATACATTGGCCTCGCGCTGCTCACCCCGCTGCTTTCCCTGTTCGTGAGCAAATGGGGCTGGGAGATGTCATTTTATATTTCTGGCGCAGTCGGCATCGTATTTGGCATTTACTGGCTAATTCGCTATCGCGATCCACAACACAGCACGCAGGTTAATCAAGGGGAACTTGAGATTATTCGCCAGGGCGGTGGCTACGGTTCTGAAGTCAAAGGGGCAAATACGCGGGTGAACTGGCCAGAAGTACGCTTCATTTTGCGTCAACGCACGACCTGGGGTCTGTTTATTGCCCAGTTTGCGGCTTCGTCGACCCTCTACTTTTTCCTGACCTGGTTCATTGTCTATCTGGAGAAAGGGTTGCACCTGTCGATCGACAAAGCAGGTATTGGCGCCATGTTCCCTTACCTCATGGCCATGGCTGGCGTGTTATGCGGTGGCACATTAAGTGATCTGCTACTGAAGCGCGGCCGCAGCCGCACCTTTGCGCGAAAACTTCCGGTGATGTCAGGCATGCTACTGACTTGCTCAATTGCGCTGGTGAATTTTTTCCGGGACCAACCTGTCATAGCGATTGGCATTCTCTCCATCGCCTTTTTCGCCAATGCTTTCTCCAATCTCGGTTGGGTGGTGTGCAGTGATGTCATTCCACGCCATCTGATTGGCACCATTGGCGGATTTCTCAATATTTTTGGCAACCTATCCGGCATCGCCAGCCCGATCATCATCGGCATCATTCTGCAACGTACGCAAAACTTCCAATATGCGATGTGGTACATCGCGGCTGTCGCACTGGCGGGTTTCCTCGCTTATCTGTTCCTGGTGGGGAAAATTGAAGTCATGGTTCCTCCAGATGAACAACCCACCCCGCGCGACAATGAAAAATATAAGACGCCTTCAAATGCTTAGGAGTAATCATGCAGCATAAAACGGTTAAAGCCGTCATGGTGGCAGGCGCCCATGATGTACGGTGTGAGAATCAAGATATTGCCTGGAACAGCGATCAAGTGCTGGTGAAAGTGGAACGCGGAGGGATCTGTGGTTCAGACATCCATTACTTCTTGCATGGCCGAGCCGGCATGTCGGTGTTGAAGTCACCGATGGTACTAGGTCATGAGTTTGTTGGCATGGTTGAGCAAGCACCTAAGGAGAGCAATTTGTTGGCTGGGCAACGCGTGGCGATCAATCCATCGCAACCCTGTCAGCAGTGCGTCATCTGCCGCTCAGGCAAACAAAATCTCTGCCGCTCGATGCGATTTATGGGAAGCGCGCAATTTTACCCCCATGTGAACGGTGGTTTCGCACAGCATGTCGTCGTCGCGCCAGAACAGTGTATCCCTTACGCCGATAATGTTGAGGCTAAAGTGATCGCCTTTGCCGAGCCGCTGGCTGTCTGTATTCACGGCATAAAGCAGGCCGGAGATTTAACGGGCAAGCGAGTTTTGGTCACTGGCGCAGGACCGATTGGATGTTTGGTGATTGCTGCTGCGCTGGCCTCAGGCGCGACGGAAGTGGTAGCGACCGATCTCAGCGAACGTTGCCGTGCGCTGGCATTAAAAATGGGCGCAGCTTCGGTATGGGATCCACGCGATGAAGAGGTCGTTGCCGCCTGGCGTGAGCATGGTGGCAGCTTCGACGTCTGCTTTGAAGCCTCTGGTGCTGCCGCTGCCGTCGCCTCAGTCGTTGCCTATACCCGACCCGGCGGGATTATCGTGCAACTTGGTATGGGTCAGGCTGAGATCACCTATCCTATCGGTCCTCTTTTGGTAAAAGAAGTGCAGTTACGCGGCTCGTTTAGATTTGTCGATGAATTTACCACCGCTGTGCGTTGGTTGGAGACGGGCAAAATTGATCCCCTGCCATTACTGTCGGCAGAACTGCCTATGGACCAGGCGGTTGGCGCACTCGAATTAGCCGCTGATAAGGAAAGGGCCGCAAAAATACAGTTAGTGTTCTAGGTTTCAGAAACAGCAAAGCCGCCCGGAGGCGGCCTTAATGCTGAAGCGGAAACTGAACT
>NZ_JZRH01000063.1:0-40429 GCF_000963985.1 Pantoea sp. BL1
CACAGCCTATCGCTGAAGATATCGGCTTGTGTTTATCGCTCAGGTGCACGCTTAGATCTCACGGCGGAACGCCTTCTGGCGCTACGTTAAGGGGCGAAAAATTGAGTCTTAACCGGAAAGTTAATATGCCATTCCCGGTTGGGACTAGTGTTCCTTTAGAAATCACTGCATGGTGATAATCATCGTGCCAATTTTTCTTCTTTCATCTAGCCAGTCAAAGGCTACCTTCTCATTATTGAAAGCTTTAACTTGAACAGGACTATTTGTTTTCGGGTATCTGACGGCTGAAGAGTTCGATGCCGGACAAAGCATGACAATGCTGTGTTGTTCAAAACTCACATTACAAGTTTCATTCACAATAGCACCTTCAAAACTGATTTTACCTGTTAGCGACGCCTCTTTTTGGGCGTGGCTGCTTTGAGCTATGAGTAAAAAACAGATCGCTGAAATCACTGAACCAATGTTTATTACTTTCATGAATGCATCCCCCGTACTTGATTAATATCAGTATCGGTGGGAATTAGGATTGCATTAATTTATTTTGATTAACCTCATCTTTACCATTAAAAACAATTGGTTGAACAGTGATCTTGTTTGGACCAGAAAATGATTTCCGTGTGATTTACATCAATGCCGTGTTCAGTAAAGCGACACAAAAAGTGCAATTAACATCCATAAGCCTGAACAGCAGGTCAGTATTGCAAGCCAGGTGGTTGAGCGAAGGTCTAGCGATTTGTTTTTGACTGTTTCTGGATTTGAAACTTTCATTTTTCTTTCCTGAATAAAAGGGAATATAAATTCGGTTCGCATGTTTTCTTAAATCTATTCTGCCGGACTGACCGGAACGAGAACATGAGATGGCAGGTGATGATGTGTATGAAAAGGACTACGCGAAATGATTGGCAGGCTTTGGAATACTTTGTCGGATTATCTTGCATTATCACACGCTAAAAATTGCTGGCGCCTGTAGGGTATTTCTGGTTTGTATGTAGTCCAAGTACTACATTTTGCTGTAAACCAGAGAGCGTATCCGATTGTTGTTATCCCACAATTGTTTACTATCGTGGCATTATCCTCAGAATCAGCACGCAGGAAAACCATGGCTAACATATTGATAATAGACGATCATCCGGTGGCAAGACTTGCCGTGCGCATGCTGCTTGAGAAAGACGGACACAGCATAGTCGCGGAAGCAGGTGAGGGCTATGAAGCGCTTAGGCTTATCAGAGAATTAAATCCCGACATGATTGTGGTCGATCTCGATATGCCCGGCCTGGGGGGAATTGAGCTGATTGGTAAACTGAGAGCGCATGATTATCGGGGTGGCATTCTGGTGCTTACCGCGCGTGACGACGAACATTATCTCAGCCGCTGTATGAGCACAGGTGCGGACGGATTTGTGGGGAAAAAAAACAACCTTGAGGAACTCGGGGATGCTGTTCGTGCAGTCATCCGGGGATACGGCTATTTTCCGCTTAACCGAAAGGATTCCGGTCAGACCCGACTGCCGTCAGGTGAAGTTTCGATCATAAAATCTCTTTCTAACCGGGAATTACAGGTTCTGCAGTATCTGGCTCGGGGCGCTAAGGTGATTGAAATTGCTGAAAAGATGCACATCAGCAATAAAACGGTGAGTACGTATAAAACCCGCATCCTCTCCAAGCTGGAACTCAGCACAACGCTCGAACTCGTTGAATTTGCCCGCCGACACAATCTGGACTGAAAAGTGAAACGCTTCTTCCTTATTACGCTCTTCTTTTGTTTTTCATCCGTGGCCGGTGCCGACGTTTCTCCTCCTTCTGACCCCCTGCAGATGCTGAGCCGAGAAAAATACGATCCCCGCGCTTTTCACATTGCTGATGCAGACTGGCGCTGGCTCGGCAAAAAGCGGTTACTGAAGGTCGGCGTCTGGCGCCCCGAAATTCCCCCCATCGGTATGTTTAGCCAGGATGGTAAGTATGAAGGCATGACCGCCGATTACCTGATGCTGGTATCGAGCTCTCTGGGGCTTGGCACTGAGATTTCAGGTTACCCTGACCGCGA
The DNA here is from genome assembly GCF_000963985.1 of Pantoea sp. BL1. Taxonomy (NCBI): domain Bacteria; kingdom Pseudomonadati; phylum Pseudomonadota; class Gammaproteobacteria; order Enterobacterales; family Erwiniaceae; genus Pantoea; species Pantoea sp. BL1. The sequence goes on from NZ_JZRH01000063.1 coordinate 2,044, forward strand.
AACCGCTCTCAACGCGCTGAGCAACGGTGAAGTGGATACGATTATCGATGCATCAGGTAAAACCCCGCCATTTCACAGTGAGCTGAGCTTCAGTCAGAGATTTATCCCCGATCACCCCGTTCTTGTTCATAAAAAGCAGCAGCCGGAAAAAACGTTCAGCTATCAGCCCGGCATGAGGCTCGCCATCGCAAGATGGTACGTTGATGATGCATGGATTAATAAAAATTTCCCCGGCGTCAGGATCATGCACTTTGACACTGATGAACAGGCGCTGGCATCGGTTGCGTTTCAGAAAAATGACTTCTTTATTGGCAATCTTGTTACAACCTCCTATCTGCTTGATCTTAATTACACCAATTATCTGGCCTTTCAGAACGTCTATCCTGAGCGGGATACAGGTACCCGCTTCATTGTCAGACGGGATGAAGATGTGTTGCTGCGTACGCTCAATGCCGCTCTGAACGCTATTCCTGCGGCACAGTCACAGGTCATCATGCAGCAGTGGAGCGAAGGAACGGAGATGTGGCGTCTCCGTAAACCGGTGTCGTTTACGGAGCGGGAGCGGAAATGGATTGCCCGGCATCGCACGGTAAAGGTATCGATCAACGCATTTTATGCCCCCTTCACGATGACGGACGCTGCCGGAAATTTTTACGGCGTGACGGCCGATATTCTCCGGCTGATCAGTCAGAGAACGGGCATTGATTTTATTCCCGTTCCGGCAAAGTCCCTGAAGGCCATGCAGCAGCAAATCGAGCAGGGAGAGGCGCTATTTATCGGTGCGCTCAGCCACAGCGATGAGCGAAATGATAATTTATTTTTCTCGCGCCCCTACTTCAAATCCCCTTTTGTTACGGTGATGAAAGAAGGCGCCAGCGAAAATACGGAGGAGCTTAATGACAGACGTGTTGCGCTGGTGAAAGGTAACCCGCTGGCATTAAAGCTACTCAGTGAACACCCGGGCACGCGACTGGTTGAAACGCCAAACGCGAGTGTTGCCATGCAGAACGTGGCTGAAGGTAATGCGGATATGGCGGTTCACACGCTCTATGGCGCCAGTTACATGATTAACCGTTATTTCCAGGGGCAGCTGAAAATAACGGACAGTATTGACGCCCCGGATGGGGAGATAAGTTTTGCCGTATCCCGGAATCAGCCGGAGCTTCTCAGGATCCTCAATAAAAGTCTGGAAAATATTTCGCCTTCAGATATCAGTGACATCATTAAAAAGTGGCAGATACGCCCTGATATTCGTCTCAACACCTGGGAGCTATATCGCAAACAGTTCTGGCTCGTCTCCGGTGTGGCAGGGATTATTGTGTTCACCTCACTTATCTGGGTGTTTTACATGCGCAGGGAAATTGTGGCCAGAAAGAAAGCGCAGTCAGGCCTGCAGGATCAGCTGCGTTTTAATGAGACGCTGATTAACACGCTCCCGCTGCCGGTTTACGTGACCGATCTGGACGGAAATCTGCGGCTTTATAATAAGGCGATGCATAATTTCTTTGCCGGATCGGATCACGCCTTCTCTGACGAGGCGCTGTGCGAAGAAACGCATCCGCTGCACATGCTCTGGCGTAACGTGACGCAGAAGATTGGTGAGTCCGGGGAGGCCTTACATCCTTACGTCAGGTACGAGCAGGTGTTTGATGGCGAGAAAGAACGCAGCGTGATCCATTACGCTGTGGCCTTCACCGACGGTGCCGGTCTGCCGGGCGGCTTCATCTGTACCTGGATGGATATGAGTGAGCAGGAAGAGCTGAACAGCGCCCTTATGGATGCCCGTGAACGGGCCGAACAGGCTAACCGGGCCAAGAGCACTTTCCTGGCGACCATGAGCCATGAAATCCGCACCCCGGTCAGCGCTATCATCGGCCTGCTGGAACTGGCCGTGAAAACCACGCAGTCAGACGAAGACAAAGAGGACACGATACGGGTCGCCTGGGAATCGGCCAGAAGCCTGATGGGGCTTATTGGCGATATTCTGGATATGGCGCGGATTGAATCAGGGCGTCTGGAGCTGGCACCTGAGTGGGTCCGGACCACGGATTTGCTTCCTCCGATCCTCCGCGTTTTTGAGGGACTGGCGAGACAGAAAAGCCTGCAGCTGAAAAGCTCACTCCCTGCCGTATTACCTTATGAGGTTTTTGTTGACCCGCTGCGTTTCCGGCAGGTTTTATCAAATCTGGTCAGCAATGCCATTAAGTTTACCGAAAAAGGACATGTTGACGTCGATCTGGATATTCTGCCTTCCGGAGACAGCGGCCGCGTTTCGCTGTGCGTCAGCGTACGTGATACCGGCAAGGGGATTTCAGAGGAAGAGCAGTCTGACATATTTGACCCCTGGGTTCAGGCTCGTGCGGGTAAAAGCCAGAATGGCTCCGGTCTTGGCCTGGCAATCTGTCTGCAGCTGGTCCGGATGATGGGTGGCGATATCAGGATGCAAAGCCAGCAGGGTAAGGGCACTTCCGTCACGTTTGACATTCCCGCTGACGTTCACATGGAGCGGAGAGAGGCTGAAGAAGTACCGCTTCCGGAGGTGGTTTCAGCACGCAGGGTATTACACATTCTTGCGGTTGACGATCATCCCGCCAACCGCATGCTTATGAAGCATCAGCTCCTGCATCTCGGCCATAACGTGACGGAGGCGAAAGACGGACAGGAAGCCTGGGAAAAATGGCAGACACAACCGTTTGATGCCGTCATTACCGACTGCAGTATGCCCGGAATGGACGGCATCGCGCTGACAAAACTTATCCGTCAGCATGAGTCCGGGCACGTCACTATTCTGGGTCTGACGGCGAATGCGTGGCCGGAGGAACGGAATAAGTGTATGGCGGCGGGCATGGATGACTGCCTGTTCAAGCCGCTTCAGCTTCCTCAGCTACAGGGCATTCTGAATAATATTACCGATCAGCTGATTATCCCCGACGAACCGAGCGTGCAGCTAAGTGATCTGCTGAGCTTAAAGGACCTGTCAGCGCTCACACACAATGATTCAGCCATGCTTGCCGAACTGCTGTCCGTGACGCTCAAAAGCAACCGGGAAGATCAGAAGCTTGCAGAGGACTTATACGAACTGGAGGACTGGCCAGAGCTGGCAAGGTGTATTCACCGGATGTCAGGTGCCGCACAGATTATCGGCGCACGCAGCGCGGAGCAGAGCTGCAGAGCACTGGAAACGCTCTGTCTGGACGCCTCTGCGACGTCTGAAATGGTGTCTCTGGCCTGGGAAAAAGCATCCGGGGATGTCGGACGGCTGAATGAATGCATTGAGATGTGGCTTAAACACTCGACTCAGTGAGGGGGCTTATCCCCCTCTTTTCAGTAAGTGTGGTAGCCCAGTTGCTCAATCACGGTTTTTAAATCACTGACGCTGGCACAGCCGTATTTTTTCATGATCGAACATTTGTAGTGGCTGATGGTTTTCGCATGGAGGTTGGTGACGCTGGCAATTTTCTTCAGGCATTTTCCTTTGGACAGGTGCCGCAGAACCTGTATTTCACGCTTTGTTAATCGTTCAGTTGATCCTGATTGTTCATTCTGAGACAGCGGAGAGGTTCTGATGGAGCGGTTATCCGGGATTCCCTGGAATCTGACTGCAGCGTGCGAGAAAAAATGACGGGAGGCCACGACGAGCATATCCCCGTGATACCGTCTCAGCGTGTTAACCGTGACCTGGCTGATGCGGTTTGTAATCAGCATTATCCTGGCGGTACGGTGACGCGCCGCTAATCTGCCCAGCAGGGTAAGCGTCTCTTCAAAGTTAAGATTCAGCCCGTGAATATCAATAATAATCAGCGCAATCTCCGGAAATAAAGACGGGGACGCGGATAATGATGATGGTTCGCAGAAATTGACTTCTGCGCGAATGGCCTGAAATATCGCCTTAACGCCGGCATTGAAATACCTGTTGGAAGACAGAATGGCTATCATTTTAATACCCTTCAAATATTCAAGAATAAAACCTGTCTGTCCGGCAATAAAATAGGAGTACGCCCCGCCTTCTGTAGTCCTGAGCCGACAGTGCGTTCAGATATTAATTCTTACAGGGAGCTGACGAAGAGTACAGAACCGTAATTAACGCGGTCAGCGAAAAACAAAGTCAGATTCTCATTAGCGATGCAGAAAGTACGTTATCCATTTCAGGCTGTTCATCCGATTAATCTCTTACGGCCTTAGCTTTTACAACCTGTGCGGGTGCTTGCCCTACACCGATGGAGGAAAAGGACTACAGATCGGGTGTTAATTGATGACACATCCCTCTCCCTCGTCCGAATGATTCAGGACGGATATCCGCGCATCATAGACCACATCCCGGGCAGGTCAGGGGATGAATATTCTGAGACCGATGACATGAACTGATGACATGTCTGGTTATGGGGAACGACTTATTCAGACTGCAATAAGTCACATTATCAGCTGCACAAACTTAAATCTGGATACATTATGAAAACCAATATTCTCGCCTTAGCTGTTATCGCTTCATTGTTTGCCGCATCAGCCCAGGCCGCTGATGGCACCATTAATTTTGTCGGCTCCATCACCGATGATACCTGCGATATTTCAGCTGCATCTAAAACTCAAAACGTTTTACTGGGCAACATTGGCAGCGACTCATTTACTGCACCAGGAACTGTTTCAGCCGCCACTGGTTTCACTGTGGTAATGAGCAACTGCCCTGCAACTCACACCAATCTTCATGTGAAGTTCGACGGCACGCCAGACGGCGGTAATCCGGCGGTCCTGGCTTTAACTAACACAGGTACTCAGGCAAAAGGCGTTGGTATTCAGCTGCGTGATGCAGATGGTTCAGTCTTGCCACTGTTCACAGACTCAAAACCTGTAGCGATTAATGCAGGCAATGCATCACTCAACTTCAGCGCGGCCTACATTTCTACCGCCGCGACGGTTACTGCGGGTGATGCAAACTCAACAGTTAACTTCACCGTTAATTACAACTGATTTGTCCTGATGTCTGCGCTGTTATTTGGCGCAGGCATCGCCTTCTCCTTTTATAACGACGAGCGAACACCATGAAAAAATTAACTCAGGCCCTGCTGCTGTCAGCAATTTCACTGAATTCTCTGGATTCATTCGCGGGCGTTCAGATTGGCGGCACGCGCGTCATTTATAACGAGAAAGAGAAGGAAGTGTCGATTCAGCTGCGCAATCCTGATGATAAAGCTTTTCTGGTTCAGTCCTGGACAGAATCGGAGTCAGGCACGCCTGACAAAACCTTCGCGGTTACGCCGCCTTTATTCAGGCTGGACGCAAAAGAGAATAATGCCTTACGCATTCTGTTTCGCGGGGCAGCACTGGCCGCCGATCGTGAAACGCTTTACTGGCTTAACGTGAAAGCCATTCCTTCAGGCAGCCAGCCCGCTGAAACCAATCAGCTGCAACTGGCCGTCAAGACCCGAATCAAATTAATTTATCGCCCGGCCAGCCTGGCGAAAACCAGCCCGACTGACGCAGCTGACAAGCTTAAATGGAGCCAGTCCGGCAACACGCTGACAGTAAAAAACAGCACGCCTTATTACATGAACTTTTCTTCCGTCGTGGTTAACGGCAGCGAGCTTCAGAATGTGACCTACGTGGCGCCTGATTCCAGCAAAAGTTTTGTCATGAATTCAAAACAGACAAGCGGAACCGTGGAATGGAAAGTATTTAACGACTATGGCGTACCGAGCCAGACATTTAAATTCAGCTTCTGAATGCAGGTTAAGAAAGAATAAGATGAAAAGTATACCGGAGAAAAAAATCAAGCTTAAATTTAAGCCCCTGGCATTAATGCTGATGTTAGCGCCATTTATTTCGAAGGCTTACGCTTCTGATTATTTTAACCCTGCACTGCTTGAGCGCGTCAGCGAAGCCGGTGACACGCCGGATTTGAAACAGTTTGAGTCGGGCGGCCAGGCCGAGGGGTCTTACTACGTTGAAATCTACGTCAACGATATCTACGTCGATTCAGCCGACGTCAGCTTCAGAAAAAGCCCGGATGACAATGCACGTCTCTCTCCCTGCCTGACGGCAGAGATGCTCAAACGTTACGGTATCCGCACCGGGGCGTTAACCCGCGACGAGAGTTCAGGGGAGAGCTGCGTTGATTTGTCAGGGATTCCTGAAGCGTCTGCGACGCTGGACTTCCGGGCGCAGGCGCTGCGCATCAGCGTCCCGCAGGCCGCACTGGCAAGCCCGGTACGTGGCTACGTGTCACCAGACAAATGGGATGACGGACTGACCGCAGCCATCATCAACTACAGCCTTTCATCGAGCGATAGTTTTGCCCGCAATGGCAAGGGCAACAGCGGCTCAACACAGTACGCCAGTCTGCGACCGGGGCTCAACGTGGGCGCCTGGCGCCTGCGTAACTATTCAACATACCTTCGTGGCTCGGGTGACAGCGGCCGCTGGGAGAGCGCTTATACCTATGCGCAGCGCGGCATCACGTCGCTGAAAGCTCAGTGGACACTGGGAGATACCAGTACGCCCGGCGAGATTTTCGACAGCGTATCGTTCCGGGGCACGCAGCTCGCTTCGGACGACGAAATGGTGCCCGAGAGCCTTCGCGGCTATGCGCCCGTGGTGCGCGGCATTGCCCGGGGTGATAACGCGGAGCTGACCATTCGTCAGAACGGCTTTGTGATTTACCAGTCGTTTTTACCGGCGGGCCCGTTTGAGATTTCTGACCTGTACCCCACCGGCGGCAGCGGGGATCTGGATGTGACCATCAGGGAAAGCGATGGCAGCGAGCAGCACCAGATTGTGCCTTTTGCTTCGCTTCCCATCCTGCAGCGCGCGGGCCATCTGCGCTATGCCTTCAGCGCGGGACAGTACCGCAGCTATGAAAACAGGGTTGAAAACAGCCGTATTTTACAGGGCACGCTGATTTATGGCCTTCCTGCCGGCTTCACGCTGTACGGCGGCATGCAGGCTGCTGACAACTACCGCTCAGCCTCTCTGGGAGGCGGTAAAAACCTGGGTGACTGGGGGGCCATATCCGCCGATGTGACTCAGTCGGTAAACACGACGAAGAAGGGTGATACCGCGCGCGGGCAGTCGATGCGTGCGCGTTACAGCAAAAGCCTCGCCGCCACAGGCACGAATATCGCGATTGCCGGTTACCGCTATTCAACCTCTGGTTTTTACACGCTCAATGATGCGCTGGATGCCCGTTACGGCAGCAGTGATTTTTATTATCAGGAGCGCAGGCGTAACCGGGCCGAGCTGACGTTAACGCAGAATCTTGGTGATGATGCCGGATACGTTTCTGCATCGGTGGTGCGCCAGGATTACTGGGGCAGCAACCGTAAAACAGACTCCTGGTCGCTGGGCTACGCCAACAGTTTCCGTGGCGTGGGTTACAGCCTCAATTACGCCTTTAATAAAGACGTTACGGCGTCTCAGCAGAATAAGTCCGACCGTCTTATTTCGCTGTCCCTGAGCGTTTCGCTGAACCTGTTATCGGGCACGACCTACGCCGGATATAACTTCAGCAGCAGTCAGGCTGGCGGCACAAACCAGAACGTCTCCCTGAGCGGAACCGCGCTGGAAGGAAACAGCCTAAGCTGGTCAGTGGCAGAGGGCTACGGCAATAAGGCGCAAGGGAATACAGGTTACAGCCGTGCAAATTACAAAGGCACCTATGGAGAGCTCAACGGCGCCTACAGCTATAACACGCAGGGGCACAACGTCAATTATGGCGCGCAGGGTACGATTGCGATCCACGGAGACGGCATTACGGCGGGGCAGAGCGGCGGCGAAACCCTGGCGCTGGTGAAAGTGCCCGGTGCATCAGGCGTGAGCATTAATAACCAGTCGGGCGTAAAAACCGATTACCGCGGCTACGCGCTGGTTCCGTTCGTCAGCCCTTACCGTAATAACGAACTGGAGCTGAGCACGGAAACCATGCCGGACGACGTGGATGTGGATGTAACCAGCCGGAACGTGGTACCGACACGTGGTGCCCTGGTGCGCGCCACCTTCAGTGCAAAAGTCGGTCAGCGCGCGCTGATCACCTTAAAACGTTCTGACGGCAAACCCGTACCGTTCGGCGCCACGGTCAGCTACGGAGAGGACGGGAATAACGCGGCGATCGTCGGCGACCAGGGCGAAGTGTACCTCAGCGGTCTGAGCAAGAAAGGGCAGCTGAACGTCAAATGGGGTAATGCGTCAGGGCAGCAGTGTACCGCCGCGTTTACTTTACCTGACGCCGCTCAGTCGCTGGTTGATATCGCTGCAGTCTGTCGTTAATGGATTCGGAATAAAAGATGAAAAATTTTAAGTTTAAAGCCGTGCGTATCGTACTGGCCTCATTGCTGTCTCTGCTGAGCTTGAACAGTTTTGCACTGGTAAACTGCCATTTTGTCTCAGGGAGAGCCGAGGGTTCAGAAACGGTAAGCTTTGGCGACATCATTATCCAGCGGGATGCGCCAGTAGGGACCGTGCTGGGCTCCATCAATCTCTGGCAGCGCTATCTCAGTCAGGGAAATATTGCTGACTGCCCGCGCACGGGGGGATATGCTGCCACCATTGATGTCGGCAGCGAGTTCAGCCGCGTAAACTTTAACGGTCAGCAGCTGTTTGAAACCGGCGTGCCGGGCATCGCCATCCGGGTCAGGGGAATTAACACCTATAGTATGCCAAGGTCCAGCAATACATGGTGTTCGTATTCAACCACAACAAACAGGTTCTGTGCACAGAGTTCCTGGGGCAACTCCACCAACGGTTATAATATTATTGAGCTGGTAAAAACGGGAAAAACGGCCAGTGGCGCGATAACTCCCGGCGAGGTTATGATAAGAGGATTCACGAACGGCGAAGGTCGCGTGTTCACGACGAACCTGTCCTCCTCGAAAATCACTACCGTTGCCTGCTCAGTGAAGAACACGAACATTCAGGTCAACATGAACCAGGCTAACGCCACGGATTTCAGAAAGAGCGGCGGAACGGCGGGCAAGACAGATTTCCAGATAGACCTGGATTGTGACGCTTCAACTAACGTCAACGTCACCATCGATCCGGGCGCTGCAGGGGCTGAGAACAGTACTACGGGCATCCTGAAACTGGATACCTCGGCGGGGCAGACGGCAAGTGGTGTTGGATTGCAAATCCTGTCTCAGGGCGTGCCTGTACAGTTTGGTCGCATGATGCGTATCGGCACGACCAGCACGGACGGTAACTATGCTGTGCCGCTGCAGGCGCAGTACATTCAGACGGGTGCCAATATCACGGCAGGTCAGGCTAATGCCAGTGCGACGTTCACCATGACATACCAGTAAAGCACAATGGGGTTTTAATGCATCTTATGGCCTTTTCCCCTGACATCGAGGAGCAAGATGCACTGATGACCTGCTAGCTTTTAATCGTGAAGCGCTACAGATTCTAAATGCGGCCTGAATTTTAAAACCGTTATTAGAGGCATGTTGGTCGCCGTCATTGGCGACCTTGCAATGATCTGTAAGCATTGATGTGCAGCGGCCCATCGCACATGCAGCTAAACCGCCGGTTTTCAGGCTTTCAAATCAATCACCACTTTCCCCACGTGTCCGGCAGATTGCAGATAACGATAAGCCTGCTGCGTTTCCGCAAAGGCAAACACGCGATCAATCTCGGGAACAATCCCAGACACTTCAATCGCTCTCACCGCCTGACGCAGGTCCGCCGTTGAGCCTGTGTTATTCCCGACAATATTTAACATCTTCTGCATGATTGGCAGTACCGGCACGGTCAACTCCGCACCACCCACAAACCCAATCACAAAAATCGTTCCGTTATAAGCGGCTGCGCTGATCGATTTTGCAAATGTTGCCGCACCGACTGACTCCAGCACCAAATCCGCCCCCTGACCGTGCGTAAGCGCCAGCACCCGTTTATCCCACTCGGGTTCATCGCGGTAATTAATCCCTTCATCGGCACCCAGGGCTTTCACCTTCGCCAGTTTTTCATCGGAAGAGGAGAGCATAATCACCCGCGCGCCCGCCGCTTTAGCATATTGCAACGCAAACAGACTTACGCCACCGGTCCCAAGCAACAGCACGGTGCTACCAGGCTGAACCTTACCGCGCACGATGGCATTCCAGGCCGTTGTTGCCGCGATCGGCAGCGTGGCGGCCTGCTGCCAGCTAAGGAATTCAGGAATGCGCACCAATGAAGCTGCCGGCACTACGGCAAATTCCGCCAATCCACCATTGCCCGTCACGCCGCGTAGGGCATGATGATGTTCAGCGCGAATCAAACCCGCATGCCAGCTGTGCATCATTCCGGGTATCACAGGTTCACCAATCTCCCAGCCATGCACACCCGCACCTAATTCCACGATCTCCCCCGCGCTGTCTGCACCCGGAATAATTGGCTGTGGGAGGTCCCTAAACTGACCCGTTGCCAGCGCCAAATCGAGGTAGTTCAGGCTCACCGCATGTTGCCGTATTAGCACTTCGCCCTGGCCAGGCAGTGGGCGGGGCAGTTCACTGATTGTCAGGGCATTAATGTTCGGGGCAGTCAGTTGGATAGCTTGCATCGTATTCTCCTGTGTTCAATGTGCGTTTAGTGTGGCGTGAAAACAGGCGCTATAATCGATGCTTAAACCAAATGACTGTTGCACAGGGAGCAATAATGCAGGATGACGATTTTCGCCAGCGCGAAGCGTTTTTAGCCGTGGTACGTGCAGGCAGCTTCAGTGCGGGCGCGCGTGAACTGGGACGCGATGTTTCTGTGGTCTCACGCCGCATTGCTGCGTTGGAAAATCGGCTGGGAATTCGCCTGATCGAGCGCACCACGCGACGCATTCGTCCTACGGAGGAGGGGCAGCGCTACCGCCAGAAAATCGAACTGGCCGATGAGTTGCTGCGTGAGGCGGAGGAGGAGGCACGAGCATTGGCCGCTCGCCCGGCGGGAACCATCCGTTTAACCGTGCCAGCATCATTCGGTCGTAGTTGGGTGGCACAGGCGTTACCCGGCTTTTTGCAGGCTTATCCTGATGTTCGCATTGTGCTGAATTGCAGCGATCGTTATGTCGATTTATTGGGGGATAATTTTGATATGGCGATTCGTATTGGTGTGCTTACGGATAGCCGACTGATAGCACGCAAGCTGGCAGATACCCGTCGGTTGCTCTGCGTGTCACCCGATTATCTGGGTCGTCATTCCGCGTTAAACCAGCCTCAGGATCTCCGCCAGCACGACTGTCTGGGTTTTACCCCAATGCACAGCTGGCCGGAATGGCGTCTGGAGAAAGACGGTCATCAGATCGCGGTGCCAGTGCAAACGCGTTTTGAGAGCGACGAGATGGATGCACTGGTGCTGGCAGCCCAGGCAGGCATGGGCGTATTACTGGCGGCCAACTGGCTGGTGCAAAAGGAGCTGGCTGAGGGCTCGCTGGTTGCCGTTTTATCCGACTGGCAGGCTATCGGTGAGGATGGCGTCTGGTTGATGAAACCGTCCAGCCAACTTCAGTCGGCAAAAATCAGCGCTTTAACTGAATGGCTGGTCAGATGGTTTGCCGAAAAGCGCTGGTAGCGTCGAAACCCAGGTGTCATTCGGAGGTGGCGGGTCTGCAGGCCGCTCCTTCTGTTAGCGCTGGCTGCCTCAATGGAAGTGCAGCATTGTTGCGCTGGTGGCCGATTTTATAGCTTCACCAATTTTTGCAGCGATGCCGCACTCTGCTCATCATCCGGCACATACACCAGCAGGCGGTCGCCGTTGCGTGAAGCAGACCACCAGTTATTCTGGCGCAGCGTCATTTCACCGACTTCATCGCGGTAAAAACGCTTCAGCCGATTTTCCACCTTGCCCAGTTCATAGCGTTGCCAGGTTTGGGCAAATTCATCCGAGCTATTCAGCAAGCGAGCCAGGAAGCTCTCCCAATGCGGGTCTCCGAGATGCTCGCCCATCTGCCCACGAAACATGGCTACCATCTGCGGCATGACATCTTCCCAATCATTAATCGCCTTGCGCCACCCGGGGTGATTAAACGCCAGCCAGATGCAGTTGCGATCCTCCACGGCGATTTCCGCAAGATCCACGCCCATCAATGCGCACCAGGCGGCGTTGTAGCCAAGAATGTCGAAGCGGGGTGTTTCGATAATCGCCGGTAACTGAATCGCATCCAGCATCTGCTGATTATGCGCCGCGATTTTGCAGCAGGCGGCCGCCACCCGCACCGAAGGCAATGAGTGCCCGGCAAGGGAGAACAGATGCTGAGTTTCCACATCGTTGCACTGCAGCGCTGTGGCAATCGCCGTCAGGGTTTTTGGCGAGGCTTTGATATCGCGTCCCTGTTCCAGCCAGGTGTACCAGGTCACGCCCACATCCGCTAACTGCGCCACTTCCTCGCGTCTTAAACCTGGAGTGCGACGCTGACGCATAGGTGGCAAACCGAGGCGATTAGGATCGAGACTTTCACGGCGGGTACGTAAAAAAGTGCCCAGCAGTTTTCGATTATTGTGTTCCGCAGCGACAAGCGCAGTGGCCGTACTCATAAGCAGATCTCCGGACGAGACGGGTAGTATTTATACCATGATAAATAAGAACTGGTACCCGTTTAACGGTTAGGTGATGCTATGCCGTACTGCACTTAAAAACAAGGTTCAAAACGATGCACAGATCGCAACTTCAACGCGCGGGACTGGTGGTCCTGCTGGCTGGGCAACTGCTGCCCATGATCGATTTTTCCATTGTCAACGTGGCGTTAGATGCCATGGCGCATACGTTGCGCGCCACATCGATTGAGCTGGCGCTGATCGTCGCCGTGTACGGCATTGCATTCGCCATCTGTCTGGCGATGGGCGGACGCCTGGGGGATAACTATGGACGTCGCCGCGTGTTCCTTGCAGGAGTATGGATCTTTGGTATTGCATCTTTATTATGCGGCATCGCTAACAGCGTCGGTCTGTTGATGTTTGCCCGCGCATTGCAGGGTGTAGGCGCCGCTTTCATCGTGCCGCAAATCCTCGCCACTATGCATGTCACCATGAAGGGCAGGGAGCATGCTCGCGCCATCGGTCTGTACGGCGGCATTGGCGGGCTGGCCTTTATTATTGGTCAGGTGTTGGGCGGATTCCTGATTAAAGCGGATATCGGTGGTTACGGCTGGCGCAGCGTGTTCCTGATCAACCTGCCGATTTGCCTGTTTGTGCTGATCACTGCGCGTCGTTTTGTGCCTGAAACCCACAATAACCAGCGCGTGCCGGTCGATGTCAGCGGTACCTTGCTGTTAGCGGGCGCGATTGGTTGCCTGATGCTGGCGCTCGCGCTGGGTCCGCTGCTGCACTGGTCGTGGCCCTGCATTCTGCTGCTGGTGCTGTTCCCGGTGTTGTTGCACCGTCTGCGTCAGAGTTCACTCCGTCTGGAAGCAGAAGGTGGTTCGCCGTTGCTGCCCCCCTCGCTGCTGCGTCTGCCAAGCGTTCGCTTTGGTTTAACCCTGGCGGTGTTGTTCTTCTCCTGTTGGAGCGGCTTTATGTTTGCGGTAGCGCTGACGTTGCAGTCGGGTATCGGTTTAACCGCATTTCAGTCCGGTAATGCGTTTATCGCACTGGGTGCCGCCTACTTCATTGGCGCGATGCGTTCGACACGCATGGTGGAACGTTTTGGTAAGCGCACCACGCTCTTGACCGGTTGTGGCATCCAGATGATCGGTTTGATCGCCCTCATCGCCACTTTCCAGCTTGCCTGGCCAGAGGTTGGTGTCTTTACCCTGATGCCGGCCACCATACTGATTGGCTTTGGTCAGTCGTTTATCGTTAGTACCTTCTACCGTATCGGCATGAGCGGTGTACCGCATCATCAGGCGGGCGCGGGCAGCGCGGTGTTATCCACCGTACAACAATCGGCACTTGGCCTGGGCCCGATGTTGCTCGGAGGCGTGTTCACACAGATAAACGTGCATGGCAATCATTTGGCGGCCATCTCCGGCACCCTTGGCGTGGAGTTACTGATGATGGTGACACTGGTGATTTTGACCAGTCTGAACCGTCGTACTTTCCAGCCGGTGACGGCAGAAGGGTAATCCTTATGCTGTCATTTCTGCAGCGGCTTTTCAGCTTACTGTAAGGTAAGCGAAAATCCCTCAATTGCGCTGAATTTACCTTTGGCGCAGTGGTCTTTTTTCCGGAACATATCGCCGCAACTAACGGGCTGAACCGCGTGTTCAGCCCGTTTTTTTGTGGTGCGGCAGAAATGCGTTGAATGGAAAAACGGCAGGCTCATAGCAGATGAAAAAGATGTTAACCGGGTTACTTTTCATGGTAACCACCACAGCCTTTGGTGCAGACGATTTCACCCTCAGGGATATTCATTTTGACGGCTTGCAGCGCGTCGCACCGGGTGCGGCAATGCTGAGTATGCCCGTGCGCGTGGGCGATCGCGTCACGGATGACGATATTCGTAACACCATTCGTGCGCTATTTGCCACGGGCAACTTTGAAGATGTGCAAGTGCTGCGCGATGGCGATGCGCTGCTTATTCGTGTGAAAGAACGCCCGGCCATTGCCAGCATTTCCTTCTCCGGCAACAAGGCAATCAAAGAAGATCAGCTGAAGCAAAATCTCGACGCCACCGGCGTGCGGGTCGGCGAAGCGCTGGATCGCACCACATTATCGGATATTGAAAAAGGGCTGGAAGATTTCTACTACAGCGCGGGTAAATACACTGCCAGCGTCAAAGCTGTGGTCACGCCGTTGCCACGCAATCGTGTCGATCTGAAGTTCGTGTTTACCGAAGGTGTATCTGCGAAGATTCAACAGATCAATATTGTCGGCAATCATGCCTTCTCGTCTGATGAACTCATCTCGCACTTCCAATTGCGTGATGATGTGCCGTGGTGGAATTTTATTGCCGATCAGAAATACCAGAAACAAAAACTGTCCGGCGATTTAGAAACACTGCGTAGCTATTATCTCGATCGCGGTTTTGCACGTTTTAATATTGATTCAACGCAAGTGAGTTTAACGCCCGATAAGAAAAGTATTTATCTGACAGTCAATATTCATGAAGGAGATGTTTACCATATTTCCGAAGTTATCCTGAACGGCGATATGGCGGGACACTCCGCAGAAATTGAGAAACTGGCCCATATACCGTCAGGGGCTTTATACAGCGGTGCCAAAATTACCGAGAACGAAGGCGCGATCAAAGCGCTGCTCGGTCGCTACGGCTATGCTTTCCCGCAAGTCAGTTCTCAGCCTGAAATTAACGATGCAGACAAAACCGTTAAACTGCATGTGAATGTTGAAGCGGGACATCGTTTCTACGTGCGTCAGGTGAAGTTCAGCGGCAATGACACCTCGAAGGATTCGGTGTTACGTCGCGAAATGCGCCAGATGGAAGGATCGTGGTTAGCCAGCGATGCTGTTGATCTAGGTAAGGCCCGTCTCAATCGTACCGGCTATTTCGAAAGCGTCGATGTTGATACCCAGCGTGTGCCCGGCAGCCCTGATCAGGTGGATGTGGTGTACAAGGTGAAAGAGCGTAACACCGGCACTTTCAACGTCGGTCTTGGGTACGGCACCGACAGCGGCATCAGTTACCAGCTTGGCGTCAGCCAGGATAACTGGATGGGTACCGGTAATACCGTGAGTTTTAGCGGCACGAAAAACAGTTATCAAACCTATGTTGAGATTGCCGCCACCAATCCGTACTTCACCGTGGATGGCGTGAGTCTTGGCGGTAAACTGTTCTACAACGATTACAGCGCCGAAGATAATGACCTGTCTGAATACACGCTGAAGAGTTTTGGTGCCAGCAGTACATTAAGCTTCCCGATCAGCGAAAACAGTAATCTGAGCTCAGGGCTGGATTACACCTACAACCGCGTCAGTAATATGGCACCGCAGGTCTCCATGTGGCGCTATCTGGGATCGCAGGGCATCCATCCGAAAGTCATCACCACCAATGAAGATGATGACGATGATTACGCCACCAGCGATGAGAAGTTTGTCGCCAATGACTTCTTCTGGAACATTGGCTGGAATTACAATTCGTTAGATCGCGGCTTCTTCCCGACCTCCGGGGTTTCAGCGGGCTTCAACACCAAAGTGACGATCCCGGGATCAACCAACAGCTATTACAAAAGTACGCTGAGTGCCAACGCATACTTACCGCTGAGCAGTGACCATCGCTGGGTGCTGATGGGCCGCACCAAAGCGGGCTATGCGGATGGGTTCGGTGGCAAAGAAGTGCCGTTCTACGACAACTTCTACGCCGGCGGCTCCAGCTCCGTGCGCGGATTCTCATCCAATACCATCGGACCAAAAGCGGCTTATTACAGCTGCACCGGCAGCGAAAGCAGCTATGGCAACTGTTCGGTGAATAAATCGGATGATGCGGTGGGCGGTAATGCGATGGCTGTGGCGAGCGCGGAGTTAATCGTCCCGACTCCATTTGTGAGCGATCGTTATGCGGATTCACTGCGCACCTCGTTCTTTGTCGATACCGGTACCGTTTGGGATACCAAATGGGAAAATACCGCTGCAACGCGTGCGGCGGGCATTCCGGATTATGGTGATCCCAGTGAAATTCGTGTCTCTAGCGGTCTGGCACTGCAATGGCAATCACCACTGGGTCCACTGGTGTTCTCTTATGCCTTGCCGATCAAGAAATATGAAGGCGATAAGTCTGAGCAGTTCCAGTTTAATATCGGGAAAACCTGGTAGTGGTTATTTCTCTGTTAAAGAAAGAAGTAAGATTTACGTTATCTTTAAACAGAGAGAACAGAATAAAATAGCCACTTGCGTAAAATAGTCAGGGTACGGTGCTTATGGAATGAGTGCCTGCCACCATCGTTGTTATGCATTTTCTATCAATATATTTCGCCACCCATTTGGGTGGCTTTTTTAAATTATTTACCCTTCGCTCAGGCGTAATCCGCTTTCCGCGTCAAACAGATGAATCTTCTCGGCGTTGAATCCAATGCGGATCTGATCACCACTCACTGCAGCATGGCGCCCGGCGATCTGCATGTGCATCGCATGGCCGTGCCAATCGAGATGCAATAACGTGGATTCACCCGTGATTTCGACCACTTTTACCGTGGCGAGCGCGCGCGTGTCAGCCTCGACGAGATCGTGAGGACGCACACCCAGCGTCACCTGCGCGCCATCGCATTCACGTGCCGCCGCTTGCCAGCGCAAGGGTAGCGGTTGCCATAAATCCTGGCACTGCACACCCGGAATGCCATCGCGCGTGATCAACTGTGCAGGTAACAGGTTCATCGGCGGAGATCCGATAAAACGCGCCACGAACGTGTCCGCTGGCCGATCATAAATCGCCAGCGGGGCACCTTGCTGCACAATGCGACCCTCTTTCATCACCACAATTTGGTCGGCCAGCGTCATGGCTTCAACCTGATCGTGCGTGACATACACCATGGTGGTTTTGAAGCGCTGGTGCAGTGATTTGATCTCTGCCCGTAACTCCATCCTCAGCTGTGCATCGAGGTTGGACAACGGCTCATCAAACAAGAACACTTGCGGATTGCGCACCATCGCGCGGCCCATCGCCACGCGCTGGCGCTGCCCGCCGGACAACGCACGCGGATAGCGCCCCAGCAACTTATCAATGCCGAGAATCCCGGCGATGCGTTCGATCTTACTCTGTTGCTCTTCGCGCTTTACTTTCTTCACCTGCATATGAAATGCGAGGTTCTCTGCCACCGTCAGATGCGGATAAAGCGCATAACTTTGAAATACCATGGCGATATCACGATCGGCCGGGTCGCGATCGTTGATTTGGACTTTATCCATCATGATCGCGCCGTCTGACAGGCTCTCCAGCCCGGCTAGCAGACGGAGCAGCGTGGATTTTCCGCAGCCGGACGGGCCGACCAGCACGGTAAAACTGCCGTCGGGAATGGTGAGATCGAGCGGATGCAGAACCGATTGTTTGCCGTAGCGCTTAGCCACTTTTACGAGTTCAACACTGGCCATGATTTAGCGCTCCTGTGCGGAAAGTTGCAGTTGATGCCAGTCGGGATAGCGACGCGGCTGGGTACTGATTGCCAGTGAAGCCACCGCGATGCCCCATTGCAGCGCGGTGGTGATATTCTGCTGATGCAGCAATGCGGTGAGAAAACCGGCGTTAAAACTGTCACCTGCGCCAATGGTATCCACCACAGTGACGGGCCTGGCGGGCTGGATGATGTGCTGCTGCGATTGCCAGCAACCCGCCCCCTGCGCTCCGCATTTCACTACGCAAGCGCCACGCCCGCTGAGTTGTTGAGCGAGTTGGGTTGCGGCCAGGTTGAGATCCTCCGCGTTCATCAAGCCCAGCGTCTCGACTTCATTGAGCAGCAACCAGTCACACAGCGGCAACCACTGCGCAGTATGTTGACGAACCTCCTCGGTCCAACCCTGCGGTGGCCAGCCGGTATCGACAGCGGTGATATAACCGCGCTGCTGCAACTCACTCAGCAACAGCGGGTATTCGTTGTACAGATGCAGGCATAAGAAGGTGCCACACAGCAGCACGATATCGCCTTCACTGGCGCGCAGCGGCAGTTGATTCAGCACATCTTCGGCAGTGAGGCGCACGATATGGCCGAGATTACTGAGGAAGGAACGCTCGTGATCGGAATGCGTCACACCCACGGTGAGCGACGTTTCACAGTGGTAGCGTGTCCAGTGCGCGACGCTGTGTGGGAAGTAACTGCCCAGCCAGGCGCTTAATCCATCATCGCCCTGATTCGCCACCGCCCGATGCCTTACCTGCATCGCTTCCAGGGCTAACGCGCAGTTGCCCGCCGATCCGCCTGGACGCAGCTCGCTGTGATTCATCATCACTTCGGTGCCACGTTGCGGCCAGTGGTCGAGGGTGCCCATGATCAAATCAACGTTAATATTGCCGACCACATACAGCGTGGCGGTAGAGTCCATTTTCATCTTCATCCTTTGCTCCCACCACTGGCCAGGCCGCTCACCAGCGTTTTCTGTAGCCAGATAGCAATCAACAGTGGCGGTACCGAGGCCAGAATCCCGACCGCCGCGATCAAACCATCATCGGTGGCGCGCCCGGCGGTAAAGCCTGCAATCGTCACTGGCAAGGTTTGTGCCGCGATGTTGCTGGTGAACAACAGCGCATAGAAAAATTCATCCCACGCCAGCAACCAGCCAAACAGCGCCGCTGCACCCAATACCGGTTTCGCCAGTGGCAGGGTGATGCGCAGCAGTACCTTCCAGACGCGCAAGCCATCCAGCCGCGCCGCTTGCTCAATATCCTGCGGTAAGGCATCGAACTGGTTTTTCAGCATCCACGTCAGGAACGGCAGGATTAGCGAGCAATAAACGATGATCAAACCGGGGCGTGTATTAAGCAGATCAAACTGTTGCAGCAGGAAGTAGAGTGGCAGCACAAACGCCACCGGCGGTACCATGTAAATGGCGAGCGAGGCAAACAGCCAGCCATCGCGACCACGGTAACGGGAGAAACTGAACGCCGCCGGAATGGCCAGCAGCAGACAGATAATCGTCGCCCCGGTTGCCACAAACAGGCTGTTACCCAACGCATGCAGGAACAACGTGCCGGGTTGACCGGGTTCCAGTGAGATCAATCGGCCGTAGCGACTGAAGTCCCACTGGCGCGGCAACCATTCCAGCGGAACCCGCGTGAGATCGCTGGTGGCACTGACGCTCATCAGAAACAGCCAGCCCATCGGCGCGAGTACGGAAATCGCCACCAGCAGCGCGGCGGCATATTTGGCCGTGTTGCGTAATCTAGCCTTCATACGCGCTCCCTTTGCGGCGCTGACGCCACAATAACAACATGTACAGAGTGATCAGCACGGCGCACAGCAAGGTCATCAGCATCGCGTACGCCGCACCGCTGCCCGCGCGCAGATAGCTGAACGACTCCTGATAAACGTAGAAACTCAGGGTTTTAGTGCTATCGACCGGACCACCGCGCGTCATCACATAGATGATGTCGAAAATCTTGAAAGCATCGATGGTGCGCAGCACCAGCGCGACGCTGAGCGGACCGACAATGGCCGGGAAGGTAATGGCACGGAAGCGTCGCCAGGCGGATGCGCCATCCAGACGTGCGGCTTCAAACAGATCGTCGGGAATCGATTGCAGCGCAGCCAGTACCAGCAACGTCACCAGCGGATAGTTTTTCCAGATATCGGCAAACATCACCGCATTTAATGCTGAATCCGGCGATCCCAGCCAGCTACGATAGCCATCGATAATGCCCAATTGAGTCAGCAGGGCGTTAATGCTGCCGTAATCGGGGTTAAAGTTGAGGCGCCACATCATGGCATTGACGATCGTCGGGAGCGCCCACGGCAGAATCACCAGCACGCGCAGGATATTGCGCCCGGCAAATTTCTGATTGAGCAGCAGCGCCACTAACACACCGATGATGCCCTCAAACGCCACCGATACCACGGTGAAGTAGAGCGTGCGCCACAGCGAAGTTTGAAAATCGGGATCGGTGATGGCGAACAAATAGTTCTCCACACCTACCCAGGCTGGTGCTTCGCCGCTGCCAATGAGGGCAGCATCGGTGAAACTCAGCCAGATGGTGCGCAGCAGCGGCCAGGCGGTGAGCAACAGCATCACCAGCAACATGGGTGCTAACAGCACCCATGCCTGCCGTTGTTCGCGTTGACGCAAACTCAGCATGCTGACCCCTTAACGTAAACGCGCCGCACTTCTATCCACTGCCTGCATGGCCGCGTCTGGCGTGGCGCTGCCCACCAGCACTTGCTGCAATTGCTGCTGCAAGGTGTTAGAGAGACGCGAATAATCAGCGGTTTCCGGGCGCGAGAGCATCACGTTCAATGATTTGTCCGCCGCCGCGATCAGGCTTTCCTGATTCTTCAGCACCGCAGGATCCTGATATGAGCTTTTCCAGATGGGCAGGCTCAGGGTGGCGTATTTGTTTTGCACCGGTTGCGAAGTCATGTAGCTGATGTATTGCCACGCCTGGTCACCGTGGGTGCTGCCTTTGGCAATGCCGAGCCCCATCGAACCGTTCACCGCACCAAATTTACCTGGCGCATCCCCCGGTGCCGGAACGATCCCGACCTGGCCGGCCACTTTGCTCTGCTTCGGATCGTTAGCCATGTTGTACATGTAGGTCCAGTTCAGCGCGAAGGCGGCATCGCCGTTGGAGAAGGCTTTACGCACGTCTTCTTCGAGATACTCGCGTGAAGCGGGGTTGCTCAGCCCTTCATCCAGCGAACTTTTCATCAGCTTGACCGCCTGCAAGGATGCCGGGCTGGAGAAATCGAGCTTGCCGTTGTTATAAAACTTGCCGCCAAAGCCAGATACCAGCGTGGTGTAATCACACACCAGCGCTTCCGCCTGTGACCAGCTCCACACCAGTGGATATTTGACGATGTTCTTCTGTTTGATGATGCGCGAGTCATCAATCACCTGCTGCCAGGTTTGCGGCGGGGTGGTGATCCCGGCTTTCTCCAGCATCGCTTTGTTGTAATAAAGGTACTTGGTATCCAGAATCCACGGCATGCCGAGGGTTTTGCCGTTATAGACCACGGTGTTCATTGCGCCGGGGAAGATCTTCTCTTTTTCATCGGCAGCGATGCGGCTGCTGACGTCCTGCAGCAGATCAAACTTTGTGAATTCTGCTGGCCAGATGGCGTCAAACAGCACTACGTCATAACCATTACCGCCTGCGCCACGCGCCGCGACAATTTTGTCATGCAGCGCTTCGTACGGTACAAACTCCAGATTGACCTGCACATCCGGGTGCGCTTTCTGGAACTCCTGCGTCATGGCGCGAATATCATTCTCGCTATAAGCCGCCTGAGTCATAAACAGCGCATTGAGGGTGGTTGCGGCTGCCGCGCTACCGGCGCTGGCTAACATCACCGCGATGGCACAGCCTTTCAATGTGGTCGAAAACCGGATTTTCATAACATTTTCCGCCTTGATGCAAGAAGAGGGTGTTTAATTAAATCAATTTGATTGATTTAATAACGCGCACAGGTTGTCAGATTGCTGCTGCTGACATCAGATAGCTTAAGCAAGTGACGTGCCAGGGCATAAAACGTGTTTGCCGCTGGACACTACTCTGCACAGATTTTTGCTGCTGTCAGGTAAACAGGTTGTAAATTGTGTCGTCGATCATAGATATTGATGCGCTGGCAGTCGCGGGCGTGAGAAGAGGGAAGCGGGATGAAAACATCAGGAACCAATCTGGAGCATGCGCGCGCGCACAACCGTCGTGTGATCATTGAAGCGATCCGCCTGCACGGAGAATTGACGCGGGCCGAGCTGGCGCGACTCACTGCGTTAACCCCGCAAACCGTATCTAATATCGTGGCTGAATTGGAGGCCGCCGAACTGCTCACCAGCCGTCAACCACGCAAGCAGGGGCGCGGACAACCGGCGATTCCGGTGATCCTGAATCCGGCCAGTGCGTTCTCCATTGGTATTCATCTCGATCACCAAACACTGCTGATTGTGCTGGTGGATCTCACCGGTGAGATTCACTTCCGTCGCCTTATCCTGGTGCAAAAACCGCAACCTGATGCCACCTTAGCGCGCATTGCAGAGGTACTGGCAGAGATTAAAACGCAGCTCGGTGCCCGCTGGCAGAAAGTCCTGGGGATCGGCGTAGTGATGCCGGGGCCGTTTGGCGTTGAGGGGATTTCCTCGGTGGGTCCCACTACCTTGCACGGCTGGGAGTTGGTCGATATCGAAGCAAGACTGGCCGAAATGAGCGGCGTGCCGGTTACGCTGGAGAACGATGCCACGGTGGCGGCGATTGGGGAGCGTTTCCACGGCGTTGCGCGCCATCTCAACTCGTTTATTTATCTCTACATTGGTACGGGATTAGGCGCTGGCATCATCATGGATGGCCATGTGTACAGCGGTCATGCGCACAATGCTGGTGAAATCGGGCATGTGGTGGTGGAACCGGGGGGACGTGAATGCTATTGCGGCAATCACGGTTGCCTCGAACGCTATGTATCACTGCAGGCTGCCTATGAATTCTGTGGGCTGGACCCGATGACCGCGTTGCCGGACGATCTGCTGGACGTCGATCCCGCCGTGTTTGACCGATGGATTGATACGGTGCTAACACCGCTGCGCCAGGGCATCAATATGCTGGAGTGCATTTTCGATGCGGAGAGCGTGATCATCGGCGGCATGATGCCTGCGGCACTACTGGATAAGATCATTCAGCGCTTACCACCGCTCTATCAGTCGGTGCGCGGGCGCTATCTCACCGGCTCACGCCTGAAAACCGGCTTAACCGGCAGTGATACCGCTGCGTTGGGGGCGGCGGCGTTGCCGATTTTTGATGAGTTTAATCCGCAGTTTCAGGTGTTGATGAAATGAGGGCAAGAATGCGCGGTCAAGGCCCATTCCTGCCCTTGAATGACGTTGAAACAACGGAAATCCTGACTTGCCATCTGCCAGAGTACCGTTCCTGACGTCTGGGCTGCGGCCGGTGATTTGTCTGGATTTAACCGGCGAAAAATGCGCTCAGCTTTTGCTGCTCCCGCCCGTGCTCATCCATATTATCCGCTGCCAGCCAGGCCGATATCGCATGCTTCACCTGCGGCCATTCGGCATCAATGATCGACAGCCAGTCGGTATCGCGATTGCGCTGTTTGCGCGTCATTGCCTGGCGGAAACGCCCTTCATAGGTGAAGCCCAGACGTTCCGCTGCCCGACGTGAGGCAAGGTTAGTCGAGTCACAACGCCAGGCAACCCGGCGATAACCCAGCTCAAATGCCTGTTGCAGTAACAAGTAGATCGCTTCACTGCCCAGCACGTTGCGCTGCATCAGTGGTGACCAGGTGACATGGCCAATCTCAATCGCACCGTTCTGCTCCTCAATATTGGCAAAACAAACGGCACCCACGGCTTGCTGAGTGCGATGGTCGAGCACAGCATAACTTACCAGCGCGCCATCCTGGCACTTTCCGCTGACCCACTTCTCCATCTCGGTTAGCGAAGCGGGTTTTGTTGCGCCCAGCCAGGTCCAGTCCCGATCGTCCGGTGCGTTTGAGAAGGCATCGAACAAGGCGGCGCTGTGAGCAATATTTAGCGGTTCAAGCGTGCAGAAGCGGCCATTAAGCGGAACAGCAGGTGGCGAGGCTAGCGGCTGCCAATCTGGCAGAGCAAAACCCACTGGCTGACCATATTGATTCAGTTGCGTCATCGTCTGTCCCTGGTTGAGTTGAATTTTAAAAACGGTTTAATGACAAAACCTTAGATGGATCAATATCACGAAATCAAAATTTTCATATAATTAACCCACTCATTTCATTGCGAATTATCGTTGACCTCATGATAAATCGTGTCGCTAAACGCTAATTTAATGATCCAATACATCATGATGGAGACAGCATGCAGCCAAACCTTCGCGAAGTCGCAGTCAAAAACGTTGAAATCGGCAGTAACGTCACAATTTACCAGCCTGCGAATGTTTATGGCTGCACCTTACAAGACGATGTCTTCATCGGCCCGTTTGTCGAAATTCAGGCACATACGGTAATTGGACGTGGCACAAAGGTGCAATCACACACTTTTATCTGTGAATACGTCACCGTAGGTGAAAACTGTTTTATTGGTCATGGCGTGATGTTCGCCAACGATATGTTCCGTGATGGCGAACCCAATGCCGACCGAGAAAGCTGGGCGCGCATCATGCTCGGTAATAACGTTTCAATCGGCAGTGGCGCGAGCATTTTGGCGGTCAACATCTGTGATGGTGTGGTGATCGGCGCGGGCAGCGTGGTGACGAAAGACATCACGCAGAAGGGCGTATACGCAGGCAACCCGGCGCGTTTGTTGCGGTTGCTATAGCACCTGGAACAGGCAGGGAGGAAATAGGAGTCCTGAGGCCAGCTTAATCGAATAGGCTGGATTTTAACACTCCATGCGTTTCGTTTATTTCGTATGTTGTTTGTTTCGTTTGTTTCGATTAGTATTAAAGCGCTGTAATTCACGAACTAAGAAACTGGAAATACTCATGATAAACTCAATTCTGGACAAGGTCAGCCTTCCGGCTCAGAAGGAAATTGAGGCCGCTCTACGTGGACAAAGAGAACTGGCGACTTTTCTCTCCACAAAGATGGAGACACAAGTCATATCCATTCAGGATGCGAACGACGAAACTCACCAAATCGAGTTGCCAACCTCAGCTTTAATGTTGCTCATGAAGGTGCTGGGGGAGCTGGCTGTAGGAAATGCGGTGCAGGTCGTTCCGGTTCATGCTGAATTAACCACACAGGAAGCAGCCAATATCCTCAATGTCTCACGGCCTCACATGGTGAAACTATTGGAAGAAGGGAAGCTGCCATATCATAAAACTGGCCGCCATCGCCGTGTGCTTTTTGCCGATCTGATGCGCTATAAAGCTCAGCGCGAAAGTGAAAGTAATAATGCTATGCAGGAGCTGGCTGATTTAAGCCAAGGACTCGGTCTTTACTAATGATTCACTCGCCTTATCCGGTTGTACTTGATGCCTGCGTTATTTATCCAAACATGCTGCGAGATCTGCTTATGCGTCTTGGATTAAGTGGTTTGTACATGCCTAAGTGGACTGCGACTATCCATGATGAATGGCAACGAAACTTAGTTAAAAATATGCCAGAAGTCACACCGGACAGGGTAAAACGTATAGAATTGCTAATGGACAAAGCGCTTCCTGATGCTCTTGTGACGGGTTTTGAACCGCTGATTTCTGGGTTATCACTGCCTGATGAAGATGACAGGCATGTGGTCGCTGCGGCAATAAAATGTAATGCAGAAGTCATCGTCACGTTCAATTTAAAAGATTTCCCGGGCGAGGATTTGGATGCGCTGGAGATTGAGGCGATGCATCCAGATGAATTTATTTTAGATTTGATCGATCTGAATCGAGCGCTGGTTTTGAAGGCGGTGCGAGAGCAGCGTATAAGCCTTAAAAATCCAGCAATCGGTGCAGAGGAATATCTTAATTCATTGTTAAAGCTTGGATTGCCAATGACGGTAAGGGCTTTAGAAGCTTATCGCTTCATGATTTAGCTCACGTTATGTAGGCAGTTTCACTCATTAATACGCTGCGATATCTTTAACTCTCCATCACCCAATGCCCGGCGCTCACCTCGCGATAGCGCCGTGTTTCCGGTACAAATCCCAGTGCGCGCACCGGGCTTTTGAGTTCGCTGACTTCCATATGTCGCTTAAGGTGGCGTCGCGCCGGATCGGGAACCGGGACGGATGACAATAGCTTGCGCGTATAGTCATGTTGCGGATTCTCAAAGATAGCCGCGCGCGGACCGATTTCAACAATCTCACCCAGTAGCATTACCGCCACGCGATGGCTAATGCGTTCTACCACCGCCATATCATGCGAAATAAACAGATACGACAGCCCGAGGCTGGTTTGCAGATCCAACAGCAGATTAATAATCTGAGCCTTCACGGTGACATCCAGCGCAGAGACGGACTCATCGGCGATGATCATTTTGGGATCGAGCATCAACGCACGCGCGATGCAGATACGCTGACGCTGGCCGCCGGAAAACTCATGTGGATAGCGTTTCATCATGGCGGCTGACAGGCCCACACGTTCCATCAAGCCCGCCGCCTTCTCCTGTGCAGCCTGTTTACTGCCAAGCCGATGTTGCAAATAAGGCTCAGTCAAGGCTTCGAGAATCGACATCCTTGGATTAAGGCTGGCGAACGGGTCCTGAAATATCATCTGCATCGCCCGACGTAATTGACGCAGTTCGCTGGTGGAGAGATTCAGCACGTCATAACCATCAAAGGCGACCTCGCCGGCATCGGCTTTGACCAGCCGGGTGAGTGATCGACCGGTCGTGGATTTGCCACAGCCGGATTCGCCGACCAGCGACAAGGTTTCGCCGGGCATCAGATCGAATGAGATATTTTCCACCGCATGTACCGCGCCGGTTTTGCGGCTTAACAAACCTTCGTGGATGCTGAACCGGGTGCTGAGATTTTTCACTGACAGCAGCGGCTGTGTGGCGCCAGGGCGCTCCGGTGGTAATGCCACCTCATCGCCTTTCAGCGCAAACTTCAGTGGCCCGGCGAGCCCTCGCATCGCGCCGAGCTGCGGCACGGTAGCAATTAATGTGCGGGTATAATCCGCGGCAGGTGCCGAGAAAATATCTGCCGTGGTGCCGGTTTCCATCACATCGCCCTGATACATCACTAACGTGCGATCCGAGACCTCTGCCACTACGCCCATATCGTGGGTGATGAACAATACAGCGGTGCCTTCTTCTTCCTGCAATGTCTTAATCAGGTCGAGGATTTGCCCCTGAATGGTGACATCCAACGCCGTCGTCGGCTCATCGGCAATCAGCAGTTTTGGCCGCAACGCCAGCGCCATGGCGATCATCACACGCTGGCGCATGCCGCCCGAAAAATGATGCGGATAATCATCAAAACGTTTTGCCGCGTTGGGAATACGCACTTTCTCCAGCAGCTTCACAGTCTCTTCGCGCGCCGCACGTTTGCTGATATGGCGGTGATTGATGAGCACTTCAGCGATTTGGTGACCAATGGTAAACGAAGGGTTCAGACTGGTCATCGGCTCCTGAAATATCATGGCAACGGCGTTGCCACGAATATCGCGCATCGCTTTTTCGCTCAGATTCAACAGGTTCACACCGTTGAGCAGCACTTTGCCTGTCACACGTGCATGGCGCATATTCAGCAAACGCATGATCGCCATTGAGGTGACGCTTTTGCCCGAGCCCGATTCACCCACAATCGCCAGCGTTTCACCGGCATTGATGGTCATCGAAACGTTCTTCACCACCTCACGCCACTGTTCGTCGTGACGAAACGCAACGGTGAGGTTTTCCACCTGCAGAACCGGCTCGCGACTCATTTGGCCGCCACAAAGCGAGCCGAACGGGTGCTGACCGGCAGAAATTCAAAGTCCGTGTCGAAAGGATAGGCGGGCTGCAGTTTGCGTTTGCGCGCCAGACGTTCGACATACTGATCGACCACGCCTTCGGATAGCGCCATCAGGTTAGGGTTGGCAAGCGGTGCCAGCTCCGGTGACAGATAACCCGACTTCACCACCACAATTTTTGCCTGCGCAGGATGAAGCCCCAGCAATTCAAAATCAGCGATGTTGTGATAAGGGCGACGACGGTCGGCGACCACCACGGTGATTTCGCCAGTTTTAAGCAGCGCCTGTTTCGCTAACGAACGCGCATCATCACTCACCAGCAGCACTTCAAATTCTGCGGTGACTTTGCCACCCGCGGGATCGAGCGTGGCACCGATCGTGAGTGTGAGTTTCGCCCCAACGCCTGCGATGAAGGCGGCATCGGTGGCTGGTTTATCCGTTATCCCGGCGACGATCACATCCTGCGCGCCCTGGCGAATCAACTCTGCCAGCAGATTGGCGCGATCGCCCACGCCGCCGCCGGTGGGGTTATCGCCCGAGTCGGCGAGGATCACCGGCGCGGTTTCACTGGCTATCGCCATTTTCACGCACTGTTCGGTGCTGCCTGTCACGCAGCCAAAGACAAACTCATCACGCGCCTGCCAGTAGGCCAGCGCCAGTTTTGCTGCCTGTTCGGACAGCACGTCAGCATCGGTACCGGTCATGATCGCCGCCGCCGTTGCGCGCGGTTCATCGGCCCAGACATAGCCGACCATCAGTGACGCATCCCAGATGTGGTCGATGTCATTAATGCCCGGCAGACGCGCATACAAACTTTTTGCCGGTTCATCTTCGGTGCTGGTCCGCTCGCCCGGTAATACCACCGGAATCGGTGCCCACACCACACCCGGTTTCACGCCGGTTTGCAGGCTTTTCACCAGCATCGATACCGAGCGCCGCATGGTCTCTTCCACATCAATGTGTGGTGCCGTTCGGTAAGTCGAAAACATGTCGATGGCATCAATGATGCGCTGTGTGACGTTGCCGTGCAGATCGTAACTCACGGTAATCGGGCAGTCCGGGCCAACCAGATCGCGCGTGGCAGTGATCCAGTCACCCTCGGCATCCTCCATGCCTTCGACATACACTGCGCCGTGCATCGCGAGATACACGCCATCCACCGGCAGCTGGGCTTGCAGACGGGTGAGAAAATCCTGCTTGAAGTCATCATAAGTCACGCGCGCCACCGGACCACCGGCGATGGCGCGCGCGTGGAAGGTCGGCAAAAACTCTGCATCGTAATCCTGCAGAAAAGCAAAGTAGGGATTGGTCAGCAGATCGTTACCGCGCACGATGCGGAAGTCGTCGGCATAGTTCAGCACCGGGTTATATGTACTGCACTCCGTATGAATGCCACCAAAAGCAATGCGCATACAGCCTCCGCTAGTCAGGTAATTGAATGATGAATCGATATGCCGCCACGCTTGCCGCGGCGCGCGCCCAGCTCTGTTCGCTGATCACGATGCTGGAAATCGGGGTTTTGCCCATGATCGATGGCAACACGTGGCTATCAATGGATTGCATCACCACGGTTTTCAGTAAGCCGTCAAAAGCATCGGGTTGATGTGCGATGACGATCAATTCGGGATCGTTCATCTGAATAATGTTGGCGATCGAGAGGCCCAGCGCGTGGCCAGCCTGATGCAGAATGGCGATGGCGGCACTGTTGCCTTTCACCGCCAGCGCTTCCAGTTCGGCGATGGTTTGGCTCTCCAGCGCTTTATCGCGCATGCTCTCGCGAATCGCAGTCAGCGAGGCGAGAGTATCCAGACAGCCGCGTTTGCCGCATCGGCAAGGTCGTCCGCCGGGTTCGATGGTGCAGTGGGCGATTTCACCGGCCCCGCCGTGTGCGCCGCGATGCAGTTGGCCCTGGAAGAAGTGTGCGGAACCAATGCCGTCGCCGTGTGAAATCAGCGTGAAGTTGCGCGCTTTTTTCGCCACGCCGAAGATCTTCTCGCTGACGGCCAGCGCTTTGGCATCGTTCTCCAGCGAGACATCAAGGCCGGTTTGCTGTTTGAGCATGTCGGCCAGCGGGACATTCTTCCAGCCCAGCAGCGCTGATTGCACGCAAATTGCCTGATTTTCATCGACAAATCCGGAGAGCGTAACGCCCAGGCCAATCAATTGATCGGCTGAAATGCCTTTCTGCGCAATCAAATCGGGAATCGCTGCCGCCAGCGTCGCGCTCAGCTGTTGGGGATCAGGATTGAGTGGCATGTGCGTGCTCGCCAGCACCAATCCATGCATATCAATCAGCACTAAAACGACGTGCTCGCCGAGCAGCGAAGCGCCGAGAAAATAGGCGCTGTCAGCACGCATTTTTAATAATACCGATGGGCGACCCTGGCCGCTGGATTCCGCCAGGCTCTCTTCCAGCAATCCGGCATTCAGCATCTCTTTGACCAGTGGGCTAATCGCGGCTTTGCTCAACTTCATATTTTCCGCAATCGCAGTCCGGCTCATGCCGTGCGAGGCAATAAGCAGACGCAAAATTTGCTGCTGATGGGCATTGAGCATGTTGGTTCTCACTGCATTAGCGATATGACCTGACAATAATGAGGCTGGAAAACAAATTCAACGATATTTAGTTAATTTTCTGAACGCAGATCTAACTATAAGTAAAATATATGAACTTACGTATTGGCTTTTGTTCAGAGAGTGTGCCTTATATAGCGTTGTTATTTCACCGAACATTTCAATGATTCATTGAGGGCCTTCATGCAAAGCACATTCAAGCATTTAAAGGTACTGACGCTGGCCGGTTGTATCATGGCGTCACTGGCAAGCTCGGCGGCAATGGCCAGCCAGCTGGTGATTATGCAAAACGAACCGCCACGCAGCATGGATCCGGGCAACCAGACCGCTACCTTTACCGGCACGGTGCTCGATCCCATGTATGAAGGCCTGACGCGTCTGGGTGATGATGGCAAGATTATCCCCGCGCTGGCGCTCTCCTGGAGTGCGGATAGCAGCGGATTACACTGGACATTCAAGCTTCGCCCTAATGTGAAATTCCACGACGGCACGCCGTTTAATGCCGATGCGGTAGTGGAAAACTTCCAGCGCCATTTGGATACCAAACGCGGCCTGGCGGGCAGCGGTAAAGTCCGCACCTTTATTCAGGATGTGAAGAAAACCGATGATTTAACGGTTGAGTTTGAGCTGAAAAAAATCAATCCGGCCTTTTTAACCGTGCTGGCATCGGGACCCGGATTAATGGTCAGCCCTACCGCAGATAAAGCGGGCATTATAAATAATAAGTCGGACGGCACCGGGCCGTATAAGCTGGAGCAATATAAATCTGGCGAATATGTACTGGAGAAAAAGAACAGTGATTATTGGGGTAAATCAAACGGTCCTGATGAAATTAAATGGACGTGGAGCAGCGAGCCTTCCGTGATGAATATGGCGCTGCAATCCGGCCAGGTCGATATTATTAATCCGGTACCGCCGCAATTCGCCGGTATGTTGAAAAACAATGCCAACGTGAATCTCAAACAGTCGCCGGGGGCGGCCGTGTTCTGGGTGGATCTCAATACGCAAAGCAAAGCGTTGAGCGACGTACGTGTGCGTCAGGCGCTGAACTTTGCTACCGACCAGCAGGCGCTGGTGAAAGCCATCATGTTTGGCTATGCGCAGCCGGCTAACTCTTCACTGGCACCGGTCGATGCCAACTACGATAAGAACCTGAAGGATTACCCTTACGATGTGCAGAAAGCCAAAGACTTGCTGAAAGCGGCGGGCTACCCGGATGGCTTTAGCATGTCAATTGCTGTTCAGGCACCGGATGCGCGCACCGCGCAGGTGTTGCAGGGGCTATGGGCTAAAATCGGCGTGAAGTTGAATGTGCGCCAGATGGAAAGCGGCGTCTGGACCAAAGCCGCCTTCGCGGATGCCAAAGAGAAAGCCCAGCAGGGCACCGATGCGGTGCTGGCGTCGTGGTCCTCCGGTTTATACGGTTCCGATTTGCAACTGCGCCCGCTGTATCACAGCGCCAGCTTTGCACCGGGCGGCGCGAATCTCGGCTTCTTCAGCGATAAGCAAACTGATGACCTGATCGATACCGCCGCCTCCACGCTCGACGATGCGAAACGCAAAGATCTCTACTTCCAGGCACAGAAACAGATCAGCGGGCTGGCTCCGCAGGTGCTGTTGTTCTATCAGGATGATCTCTATGCCTCGCGCAAAAACATCAGTGGCGTCACCATGCAGCCAGGCGGACAGATTGTGGTTCGTGATGCAGTGAAGAACTGATTGATGAAAGCGTACGTTGCGAAAAAGGTGCTCTCGCTGCCGCTGATTATTTTCGGTGTCTCGATCATCGTATTCATCGCCATCCGCGCGCTGCCGGGCGATCCGGCGCGCCTGATGGCGGGACCGGAAGCACCGCAGGAAGCGGTGGATAACATGCGCATCCGGCTGGGGCTGGATCAGCCGCTGCCGCTGCAATATGTCAAGTTTGCCACTGAAGCGTTGCACGGGAATTTGGGTGACTCTTTGCAGTCGCAACGTCCTGTCATCACCGAAATCAGTGAGCGCTTGCCTTACACCTTATCGCTGGCGGCGCTGGCGTATCTGCTGGCGATTGCCATCGGCGTACCTGCGGGTATGACTGGGGCGATTTATCGCCAGCGGATTCCCGATCAAATCGTGATGGTGCTGACCATTGCGGGCGCGTCGATAGCCAACTTCTGGCTGGCGCTGCTGGCGATGAACTACTTTGCGGTGGAACTCGGCTGGCTGCCGCTGTTGGGCGCGGACTCATGGAAAAACTACGTGATGCCTACCGTCACGCTGGCGATTTTACCGATGGCGATGATCGCCCGTATGACGCGATCCAGCATGCTGGATGTGCTGAGTCAGGACTACATCCGCACGGCCAAAGCCAAAGGATTATCGTCGGCGAATATCCACTGGAAACATGCGCTGCGCAACGCCTTGATCCCGATTGTCACCATCGTTGCGCTCAACTTTGGCAGCCTGATTGGTGGCGCAGTCGTGACGGAATCGGTGTTTAACTGGCCCGGAATTGGTCGCCTGCTGGTGGACTCGGTGAAATACCGCGATTACCCGGTCATTCAGGGGGTTACGCTGGTCGCCGTCACGGGCGTGGTACTGATGAATCTGTTGGGTGAAATATTGATTGGCCTGCTCAATCCAAAAATAAGGTTCGACTGATGCACAGCCTTGATTCCGCTTTAGTGCCTGCGCAGTCGCGCGGTCGCCAGCTTCTGCGTTTCCTGCTGAACAATCCGTCAATCACGATGGGCGGCGGGTTAGTGCTGTTGGTGGTACTGGCGGCAGCGCTGGCACCGCTGCTGACCCATTGGGATCCGATCGAGCAGGATCTGCTGAATACGTTACAGGCCCCGTCTGCTGCGCACTGGTTTGGTACAGACGACTATGGACGAGATATTTTTTCCCGTGTGATCTACGGTGCGCGTATCACGTTATTTGAAGTCGCCCTGAGCGTCGCGCTATCCATGGTGATTGGCATTCCGCTCGGTATCGTTTCCGGTCTGGCCGGGCGTACAATCGATGCGCTGATTATGTGGGTGATGGACATCATCTTTGCCTTTCCGGGCATTGTATTAGCCATCCTGATTGTCAGCGTACTGGGTGAAGGCCTGGCGAATATGTTAATCGCGATTTCGCTGTTCTCGATTCCGGTATATGCGCGTCTCAGCCGCAATTTAACGCTGGGCCTGAAGAACATGGAGTACATCGAAGCGGCACATATGCTGGGTGTGCGCTACCCGCGCATCATTACCCATTACATACTCCGCAACGCCATTGGTCCGCTGATTGTGCAATCGACGCTGACAGCGGGCGCAGTGGTGCTGTCGGCGGCGAGTCTGTCCTTTCTGGGTTTAGGCGTGCAACCGCCGATGCCGGAGTGGGGCACCATGATGAGTGATGGTCGCAATTTCCTTGGGCTGAATATTTACGTGTCGCTGTTTCCCGGTCTGGCGATTTTGATTACCGTGCTCGGCTTTAATGTGCTGGGCGACGGCCTGCGCGATGTGATGGATAAACGTTTATGAGTACAACCCCGACAGTGATTTGCCTCGATCTGGGCGGTTCCTTTGTCAAACTGGGCGTGATGGATGCGCAGCAGCAGCTGACGCTTCTCGATCAGCAAAAAATTCCCGCCGACAGCTGGGCAGCGTTTACCGCGCTGATCGGCCGCCTGATTGAGCAACATCAGCAGCATTTCAGCACGGATTCACCGCTGGCGATTTCAACCGCAGGCATCGTTGCACCCGATACCGGAGAGATGTTTGCCAGCAATATTCCGGCTTTTCACCAACGCAATCTCAGCCAGTCGCTGGGCGAGTTACTGCAACGCAACGTGATCGTGCATAACGATGCCGACTGTTTCACCTTCGCGGAAGCGCACGCTGGCGTCGGCAAAGGGCATAAAGTGGTGTTTGGTGCCATCCTTGGTTCCGGTGTGGGGGGCGGTTTGGTGGCGGATGGGCGAATCATCACCGGGCAAAATGGCCTGACGGGTGAATGGGGCCATGGTCCGATTACGCTGACCGAAGTGGACATTGAAGGCGAGACAATACGCTTGCCGCGCCAGCCTTGTCCCTGCGGTCAAAAAGGCTGTCTCGATAGCTACGGCGGCGCACGCGGTCTGGAGAATCTCCATCGCACGTTGCATAACGTCAATGCGAGCAGCATCGACATTATCACCGGCTGGCAACAGCAGGAAAACAAGGCAAAACGCACCCTTCAGGTGTGGCTACAACTCGTGAGCCAGCCGCTGGCCTACACCATTAATATCACTGGCGCTTCGCGGGTGGCGGTGGGCGGAGGATTGGCTTCAGTTAAGCCGCTGATGGAAGCGTTAAATGAGGAAGTGCAGCGTTATGTGCTGCGCAGCACTCTGCATCCGTTGGTGGTGCCAGGGGCATTTGCACATAACGGTGGGATGATCGGAGCGGCGCTGCTGGCGCGACAGATCGCTTAAGGAACATCGTCACTCTGCAGCGATGTCAGTAAAGATGCCCTTGCTTTGCGCCGTGATGGGCGCAAAGCGGCTGATTGACAATTAATTAGCGGCCACATAATTCTCTGCCATCGAATTCTCATCCAAATCAGTTATCATAAGCAGCTAAATCCTTTCAGTCTCAACGATGGTGGCCTTCAATGCCGCCACGATTGTGATTGGATTCTTCACCTGCGTTACTGGAAAACCATGTCATCTGCACAACCTCAACTTAATCAGCTGCCGGAACAGGCATCGCTGCCGCGCGCCAGTGTGCTGAAAGCGCTGTTTGCGCTCGGCACCGGTGGCTTTGCCATTGGTACCGGCGAATTCGTCATTATGGGCCTGCTGCCCGATGCTGCCACCGGTCTCAATGTTTCCATTCCCACCGCGGGCCACCTGATCAGTATCTACGCGCTGGGTGTCGTGATCGGCGCACCGCTGCTGGCTGTGCTCGGCGCGCGTGCCTCTCGTCGCAATTTCCTGATGACGCTGATGGGCCTGTTTGCTGCGGGTAACCTGTTTAGTTCAGTGGCGCCGGGCTACTACTCAATGCTGCTGGCACGTTTCCTCGCTGGCTTCCCACATGGCACTTTCTTTGGCGTGGCGGCGCTGGTGGCGGCCGGACTGGTGGAGCGCAAAAAGCGTGCCCAGGCGGTGTCGATGGTGCTGTTTGGATTGACCATCGCGAATTTGCTCGGCGTGCCCGCCGTGACAGCCATTGGGCAGGTTTTTGGCTGGCGTGAAGCGTTCGCGATTGTTGGCGTGTTAGCGCTGTTGACCATGGTGCTGGTGGGCCTGTGGGTGCCAAACGTGGCCGGTGATAAAACGGCCAGTCCGCTGCGAGAGCTGTCGGCGCTGACGCGTAAGCAGGTACTGCTGACGCTGGCGATTGGCGCCATCGGCAGCGGTGGCCTGTTCTCCGTGTTCAGCTACGTTAAACCCACGCTGACTGAGCTGGCGCAGATGCCGGTGAGTTGGATCCCGGCGGTGCTGGCGCTGTTTGGCCTCGGCATGATCATCGGTAACGTAGTGGGGGGGCGTCTGGCTGATCGCGGGCTGGAGAAAACCATTCGTATGGTGCTGATCTGGTCGGTGTTGGTGCTGAGCGCCTTTGTGTTCACCGCGCACTATGCGTTTGCCGGTTCACTGAATGTGATGCTGGTCGGCACCATGGTGGCACTGGCGAGCGTACTGCAGATCCGTTTGATGGATGTCGCAGGCGATGCGCAAACCATGGCGGCGGCGTTGAATCATTCCGCGTTTAACCTGGCGAATGCGCTCGGCGCATGGCTGGGCGGCGTGACCATCTCAGCGGGCCTTGGCTGGCAGTCTACGGGTTGGGTCGGTGCGATTCTGGCGGTGTTGGGTTTGCTGATCCACGGTGTCGCCGTGCGCGATGCACGGAGAAAGTCGATTACGTTTGCGCATGAGGGCGGGGTTTAACGGCCCTTCTAGGTAGGCTTGAACGTGGGCCCGTAGCCCCTCTGCGGCTAGCGGGCGTCCTCGCGCCGCTGACGCGGTGCCATCACCTTCCACGCCGTTCCGACGGATCGTCCGGGTAAGGCCGTCCTGGCCAACCCGAACTGACAGTCGCATCCCTGCGACTGTCTCCTGGCCCAACGTAAAAGCCTCTGCGCTGCGGATAGCCCGGCAGCCGCAGAGGGGCTCCAGCCATAAGCAGGGTGCCATTTTTAACATCACGTCATTGTGCTTTTCAGCAGGTTGGGGTTAAAGCTGCTTCATCCTGCCAACTTTTCCTGCAGAAACGCCATAAAAACTCTGTTCACTTCGCTGCGCTGT
This sequence comes from Pantoea sp. BL1, assembly GCF_000963985.1. Classification (NCBI taxonomy): domain Bacteria; kingdom Pseudomonadati; phylum Pseudomonadota; class Gammaproteobacteria; order Enterobacterales; family Erwiniaceae; genus Pantoea; species Pantoea sp. BL1. The sequence goes on from NZ_JZRH01000063.1 coordinate 38,726, forward strand.
CGATGCTGTGGATAGAGCGCGTTCAGGTTGAGTGAGGAAGGCTGCCACTCATCCAGCACCGTCATCAGCTCACCGCTGGCTAAGGCTGGTGCCACAATAAACTCCGGCAGCAGAATCAAGCCTAATCCGGCCACCGCCGCATCACGCAACATCTCGCCATTGTTGCTCACCATCGGGCCTTGCACCGCCATCACCTTGCGCTTGTCGCCGTTAAACAGTTCCCAACCGGTCTGGCTTTCACGCCCATAGCGTAAACAGGCGTGATTGAGCAGATCCTCCGGTTCACGTGGTGCGCCCGCGCCCTGAATGTATGACGGGCTGCCGCAGATCACGCGGCGAAATACGCCGAGGCGTTTGGCGATCAGGCTGGAGTCGGGCAGGGTGCCAATGCGGATTGCCATATCAAAGCCTTCACCGACCATATCGACGTAGCGGTCCGCCAACTCCACCTGAAACTGCAATCCGGGATGCTGACTAAGGAATTCAGCGATATAGGGCGACAAATGGCTGATACCAAACGACATCGGCACGCTGAGTCGGAAGCTGCCTTGCAACACCTGGCGCCGCCCGGACACCGCCAGTTCGGCTTCCTGCACATCATCAAGAATGCGTTGCGCGTGCTGGGCAAACACCTGACCGTTGTCGGTGACCGATAGCTTGCGTGTGTTGCGATTCAAAAGGCGTGCGTCGAGGGATTCTTCCATTGCAGCAATACGACGGCTAACGTACTGCTTCGACAGCATCAGTTGCTCGGCGGCGGCGGTAAAGTTGCCGGCCTGGATTACAGCGACATAAATCCGAAGATCTTCTATCTGCATATTGTCCACTTATTGGTGACAGTCATTGTCAGGTTAGCGCATTGTTGAGCAAATCAGTTTACGTATACTGATCCTCATTCGGAAGGGCAAACGCCTACCACAGCATATTTGAGGAGCAAACCATGATTGAACAACGTCTGTCAGAACAACGCGGAGTGGGTGACCACGGTTGGCTGAATTCGCATCACACTTTTTCTTTCGCCAACTATTGGGATCCAAAACAAACGGGCTTCTCCGATTTGCTGGTTATCAACGATGATCGTGTTGCTCCGGGACGTGGCTTTGGTGCGCATCCGCACAATAATATGGAGATCATCTCCTATGTGCTGGAAGGGGCGCTGGAGCACAAAGATTCGATGGGCACCGGTTCGGTGATCGTCCCGGGTGATGTGCAGTTAATGAGCGCGGGCAGCGGCGTCACGCACAGCGAGTTCAACCACTCGAAAAGCGATAACGTGCACTTCCTGCAGATCTGGATTGTTCCAGGCGAGCGCAACACTCAGCCGGGTTACCAGCAGATTTCCGTGCCAGAGCGTGAGAAACGCGGCCAGTTGCGTTTGATTATCTCGCCAGAAGGGGAAGAGGGCAGCTTGAGCGTACGTCAGGATATTCGCATTTATGCAGGATTCTTTGACGGTGAAGAGCAGCAGACTTTCGCGCTGGATACCGATCGCTATGCCTATATTCATGTGGCACGCGGCAGCATCGAAGTGAACGGCGTAAAATTCAAACAAGGTGACGGTGCGCGCGTGCGTAACGAAACGGCACTGCAGTTCAGCAAAGGTGATGATGCCGAAGTATTACTGTTTGATCTGCGTCCGCTCGAAGTGAATCATCCACAGCGTTAATTAAAGTCAGGGCGTCTTAAATGAAGTGAACCCCTTAA
>NZ_JZRH01000064.1:0-35576 GCF_000963985.1 Pantoea sp. BL1
GCGCCCGCCATATTTAATGTCAGGCGGAGACCCGGCTTTCCTGACGTTCCAGTTCACGCACTCGCGGAATCACCTCGCGGCCAAAGAACTCAACGTCCTCATGGAAGTGCAAAAAGGCCAGCAGCAATAAATCGACCCCTGCGCGCTTCAACGCCATGATGCGCTCGGCGATCTGTTGCGGGGTGCCAATTAAATTGGTCTTAAAGCCGTCGTTATACTGCACCAGATCTTCGAACGACGATTTTGCCCAGTTGCCCTCACCTTCCGGTGACGCACTTCCCGCGTTTTTTACTTCATGCTGGAAGCCTTTAACGGCATCAGGATTGGCTTTTGCGATGATTTCCTGCAGGACGGAATGTGCCTCCTGCTCTGTATCACGGGCGATCACGAAGCCGTTTAAACCAATTTTAACCTGATGTCCGTAAGTGACGGCTTTCGCCTGAATGTCTTCAACTTGCTGCTGTACCCCTTCCGGCGTATTGCCGTTGGTGAAGTACCAATCGGACACGCGTGCCGCCATATCACGCGCTGCACGGGAACTGCCGCCCTGGAAGATTTCAGGTAAAGGTAAAAGAGGTTTGGGTTTTAATGCGTAATCGCGGAAGCGATAGAAATCTCCGGCAAAGCTGAAACTGCCTTCGCGCCAGATACCTTGCAGGCAGCGAATAAACTCTTCGGAACGTAAGTAACGCTCTTCATGATCGAGCCAGGGTTCGCCGATCGCTTTAAATTCGCCTCGGAACCAGCCGCTGACAATGTTGACGGCAATACGTGGACCGTAAAGATGACTGATGGTGGCAATCTGCTTGGCAGCCAGCACAGGATTCCATGGGCCTGGCAGTAGCGCGGCAATCACTTTGAGCGTTGAGGTGTGGCTGAGCAAGTCCTGTGAGAAGGTCACCGATTCATGCTGGTTATCTGCGCCGTATCCGGCAGTAAATCGAATCTGCGTCAGGGCATAGTCGAACCCTGCCTTTTCAGCGATTTTTGCCAGCTCGCGATTATACTCCGCGTCCCAACGGGTGCGCTGTTCAATCTGACTGATCACCAACCCACCGGACACATTGGGTACCCAGTAAGCAAATTGCAGGGGTTTCTTATCTGACATCGGCTTCTCCCGTCGATATATAGCGTAAAAATATGAATTTCTATCAAGTTCAATCTTTTCGATATATAAAGGGTAATGCAGCAGCTGTGCCAGATTTGAATAAGCATAAGCGATTGATTTGATTAAGATGGGAGCGTTGCTTAACGGGTGAGAAGTTGCAAATACAACAGCCGTTGTAAACCGCCCGTCGCCATTGCAACAGTGAGAGGAGAAGACATTGAATCTGCGCGTTGAAACAATCACCCCGTATGTCCCTGGCTTTTCACCACTCAAAGCGGATAGCATCAACCTGGGTTTCAATATGCTTCGCAGGTTTCCATTTCATTTGATCACGATCCGGCACTGGCTGAAACCACGCGCAAAGCGATTATCGAACAGGTTTCAAGGGACAAAACGCGGGTAGCCGGCATGCACTTTGGCGCATCGGCATTTGGCTATATTGAGGGTGATGCGCACTCCGGCTATCTGCTGCGGCCAAAAACTGATTAAGACGCCGAGCTGTGAAAGTCGTTGACGGTGCCACGCGTCAGACCATCCTGCGTGGTCGCCGTAAGAAATGCGTCCAGCAGCCCGGGGAAGCGTGCGTCCAGGTCGTCACGACGCAGTGACAAGAGGTTTTCACGGCCTGAAGGTTTCTGCCAGATGACGCCACTGTCGCGCAGCACGCGCCAGTGATGGGTTAAAGTGGATTTGGACACGCCTTTAAGCAGCGATCCGCAAGTATGATCACCGCCATCCGCCAGGATATTGACCACGCTCATGCGCATCGGGTTGCCGAGCGCGGCCAGCACATTTTCCAGACGGATTTCATCGCGCTGCGGGTGATTCTCCAGCATAGGCTGCCTCATGATAGTTCGTATAAACACGAAGTATCGGGCAGCGAATGCGGGATGTACAGCGCGGCAGCACACCGCGCTCAACACCTACTGACTGATGGTCTGTTTTAACGCGGCAATGGATGAGGTAACGCCTGCTTCCACCGACATGGTGAGATCTTCCATTTCCAGTGAGACCCAGTCGTTGTAGCCCATCATACGAACCACCGAGAAGAACTCCTTCCACCACTGCAAATCCTGGCCGCAGCCCACAGCAATGTAGTTCCAGGCGCGGTTTGCCACATCTTCCACCGGTTTGGTTTCCAGCAGACCGTTGATATTGACCAGACCCCGTTCCATCCGCACATCTTTACCATGGCAGTGATGAATCGCCGGCCCCAGCGCCCGAGCGGCGGCAATCGGATCGGCACCCATCCACAGTAAATGGCTGGGATCAAGGTTCAGCCCCACCATGTCGCCCACCGCATTGCGCAGCCGGAACAGGGTTTCTGGATTCCACACCAACATGGAGCTGAAGTTTTCCAGCGCAAACTTCTCGACTCCACTCTGCTTCGCGCGCGCCACCAGCCCTTGCCAGTAGGGGATCGCCACGTCATTCCATTGATAGTCGAGGCAGTTTTTCAGTGTCGGCGGCCAGCTCACGGTATAGGTGATCCAGTTAGGAATGGTGTCATGTGGGCTGGCAGGCGGTAACCCGCTCATCATGACAATTTTTTTCACCCCCAACTCACCCGCTAACGCCAGGGCATTCTCGGTATCGCATTTATGTTTCTGGCCAAGTTCACCGGGATCCAGCGGATTACCCGACACATTCAGGGCTGCAATCGACATCCCGCGGCTTTCCAGTGCTTTCAACAGGTTCTGACGCTGTGTGGCACTGCCCAGTAACGCTTCTGTCGGCAAATGTGGCGCAGAGGACCAGCCACCCGTCGTCATCTCAACGCCGTAAACACCCAGTTCCAGCAGTTTATCCAGCATTGCCTCAAACGGCAGATGCCCCAGGCTGTCGGTACAAAAAGAGAGTTTCATGGCAGTCCTTATTGGTAGTTGACCCAGGTCGCGCCGTTGTCGGCGGAACGAACACAGTTTTCAATCCAGCGCACGCCTTCCAGCCCGGCATTAATGTCGGGATAGATCAGGTTATCTAGCGTGTGCTGATCGCCACGCTGGGTGGCACTGATAGCGATGGCGAATTTCAGGTAGATGTTGGCCCATGACTCAGCCAGACCTTCGGTATGCAGCGCCCCGAGACGCTCATCCGCCAGTGCGCTGGCATGCAAATACGGCATACCGTGATGCATAAGTTGATTTGGCTGGCCCTGCACTTCGTATTTCAACTCGCCGGGGTTGTAATCACTCCACTCCAGACTGGCGCGTGAACCGATAATGCGGATGCTTTGGCTGTCCATTGAACCGGCGTTGATCGACGACGCCCACATACGCCCTACCGCCCCGTTGTCGTAATGCATCAGCACCATCGCGTTGTCTTCCAGCGGTGCGCGTGAGGGAATAAAGCTTTGGCGATCGCACAGCAGCGATTTGACTTTCAGCTGCGGTAGCACCAGTTGCGAAATGTAGAAGGTGTGAGTGGAAATATCGCCCAGTACAAACGAGGGACCGGCGATTTTCGGATCGACTCGCCACTTCTGTGCTTCGCTAAATTTATCGGCGCTGTCATTGGCGCTGAAGCCGTGGGTATATTGCAGCTCCACCATACGCACTTCGCCGATCTCACCGTTGGCGATCATTGCGCGCATCTGCATCAACAACGGATGACCGGAGAAGCCGTATGTCACGCCGACAATCCGCTTTTTCGCTTCTGCCAGCGCTTTAATTTCCTGCGCCTCCGCGCTGGTGAAGAACAGCGGCTTTTCACAAATGACATGAATACCGGCATTCAGCGCCGCTTTAGCGATCTCAAAATGCGTGCCATTGGGTGTAGCGATTGACACGACTTCCACCCCATCGTCACGCTTAGACTCTTCCTCAAGCAATTGCTGGTAGTTGCCATAACAACGTTCTGGCGCAAGTCCAAGATTGACGCCAAACTCGCGTCCACGTGTAGCATCAATATCAAAGGCACTGGCCACCATCTGGTAGGCGGTGTTGTCACGCAAGGCGCCGGACCGATGTTTATAACCCACCTGACTGAGGCGGCCGCCACCGATCATTGCCCAGCGGAGCGGGCGTGGAATGAGTTTTTCACCATTTAACATAGTCACTCCTGTTTTTGCACCCGGGTGCAAATTAAGTTGAGGGTAGATGTTCTTATCTGTTACTGCTGATTCTTGTTATTTATTCATGCGTTGATATCAATTGCACTGCACCTACTGCCGACCTTCACGAGATGCTACCGAGTGCAAATCGCCTCAGAATCGGGCATAAAAAGTATGATTCTTGTGCTTACAAGCGCTGAATGTCAGCGATGCCGACTTTTTAGTCAATCTGGCAACATGCAATTCAGCGAAGATGATCACAAAAACCCTTAAATTTGCACCCGAATGCAAAACTCATTGCAATCGGGTGCAAAGATCAAACATAATCGTAACATCATAAAAACAGGGTTATTCGATGTCATTTGCTTCATTTGCCTGCGCTTAGGTGTTTATTTTCAGTTGGCTTTCACGTTCAATGCAGGGGTCTCCGCCTTTTTATCCCTACGCAGGTGCTATGAATAAACCAACAAAGAAGCCCCATAAAGCCACAGCGAGTGATGTCGCACGACTTGCCGGCGTCTCGAAATGGACCGTATCCCGCGCTTTCACGCCCGGTGCATCCATTTCTGACAAGGCGCGCGAACAAATATTAACAATCGCGGCGGAGCTGGGCTATCGCCCTAACCTGCTGGCGCGCAGCCTGTCGCAGAAGAAAACGCACATTATCGGCGTGGTCATCGATGAGATGAAGAATCCTCACTCGATGCTGATGCTCGACATGGTCACGCGTCAGTTGCAACAGCGCGGCTATATGGCGTTGTTGCTGAATATTGGTAGCGGAAAAAATTACAGCGCCGTGCTGACGCTCGCCGATCAGTTGCAAGTGGATGGTCTGCTGTTTCTCGGCACCGTGTTAACCGACGAACTGATTCGTGTGGCGCGCGAGATGCATCAGATTCCGCTGGTGCAAGTGTGCCGAAACAATGACGAGCCCGATATCGATGTGGTGAACATTGACGGTTTACGCGCGGGTAAACAGCTAGGCGAGCTGCTGCTGGCGCAGGGTTACACCCGTATCGGCTATATGATGGGGCCGGAAACCAGCAGCCATCATACCCAGCGCTTGGATGGCCTAAAGCTGGCACTCCAGGAGGCTGGATTGACGCTGGAATTACTGCTCACCGCAGGCGAATACTCGCGTGAGCGGAGTTATGAAGTGCTGAGTGATTATCTTAACTCGCAAGCACCTCAGCAGCGGGTTGACGCCCTGTTTTGCGAGAACGACATTTTGGCACTCGGCGCATTGACGACGCTTAAAGAGCATGCAGGCAACCGTTTTATGGCGGTGGTGGGTTTTGATGATATCGATGAAGCCAGTTTGTCCAGCTGGCAGTTGACCACGTTTAGCCAGCGATTGGATTTAATTGTCAATGAAGCCCTCAACCGCTTGATTGACGGAAAGGCCAGTCCAGGTGGTGTTTGGTCTCAGGGAGAATTGCGTATACGACGCTCTCACCTGAAGCCGTGAGGTAACAAGGAGGAGAGATGAAGTTGTCACTGCATGGTGTTTCTGTCTGGTACAGCAATGCCGTCACTCAGTTACGCATCGCCCACGAAAATGGCTATAGCGGACTGGAGATTCTGCCTGAGCATCTGTATCGCTATCTGGATAACGGCGGCAGTTACGCAAATTATCGCGATCTGCTGGTGAAGCACCAGATTGAGATCACCTGCATTAATGCTCTGAAGCGCATAGGTCGCTTCCAGCCAGAAGAACGTGCCGCCCTGCTGCGTGAAGCGGAGAAAGTGGTGCAGGCGGCAGTGGAACTGCGCTGCCCGGTGGTGCAAATTATGGCGTTAACCGAATTAGATCATCTGCCAGACGCCGCACGTGACGCCATCTTGCTGGAAAACCTCTGCGCCATCGCCGATATCGGCAAGCCACATGGCATCAAATTCCAGATAGAAGTGGTGGCCTTCACCGCCTTCAATTCACTGCAACACGCGCTGGATCTGATTAAACAGAGTGGCAAAGATAACCTTGGCGTGGTGGTCGATTTCTGGCACCTGCACGCCGGCGGTGGCACCACACCGGATGAAGTGGCGCGCATGAACAAGGATTTAATCTACGGTGTGCATTTCTGTGATGGTCGCGCCGCCTACCCCGGCGAAGCCTGGGACGAATGGGTCCAGCGTAATTACGCGCCCGGCGAGGGCGATGTTGATATTCCGGCCTGGGTGGCGGCAGTGAAAGCCACGGGATATAACGGCGTATGGTCACCGGAATTATTGAGCCCGCGTAACTGGGAAGATGATCTCTGGGATATTGCCCGTCACAGCATCGACGACATGAAAAAATATATTTATTAAAAATAAAGGAAACCCGAATAACGGGTTTTCCGTGAAGACATTCGGCAATGGCGGGAAAACTCCAGCCTACGGAATCGCGTGTTGATTAACAACACGCGCATAACGTCTTTCAATACTTTCTGAGAACTCATAATAACGAACACGGATTCGTCGTGGACGGCTGCGCGCTAATTTACGTGTGGCCGGCCTATGTCTGAATGTCCGGAACGTCGTGCTCTGTCAATATTAATCTGCCGTGTCCATCAGATGATGGAATGATTAAGGGAAAGAAGTATGAACCGAAGAGAAGCGCTCTTTTCGCTGAGCGGTATTGTCGCGTCACTTGCCGTGGCACCGCAACTGCGCGCCAAAGAGCTGCACAATGTGCCGCTGGAAACCCAACTTAGTGCCGACCATTTGCCGCAGCCCGCGTGGCAAGACGGTTACCAGGTGCTCACCAACCCGCTTGACCGTCAAAATCTACAGGCCATTTTTGATCGTTTGATCCCTGCCGATAAGCTAGGGCCTTCAGCCACTGAAGCGGGCTGTATTGAGTTCCTCGATAATCAATTAGCGGGAGATTACGGTTCAGGGGCCGCGCTTTATTTGCAAGCGCCACTGCATCCTGAAAACGAAGAGAAAATAATGGGCAGCCCGCAATTTCTCTCGGCACCCAAGGAACGCTATTTAACCGGTTTAAAAGCACTGGAAAACTGGGCACAGAAAAATCATCAATCCTCCTTCCATGCGTTAAATGCTGAGCAGGTTGATGATTTCCTAACAAAAATGGAAGACGGAAAAATCAATTTGGGGGCAGAGGTGAATAGCCAGGCCTTCTTTGAATTAATGTTACAAAACGCCCGAGAAGGTTATTTGTCCGATCCGATTTACGGCGGTAATAAAAACATGGCGGGCTGGAAGATGATTGGTTTTCCGGGTGCCCGCTATGACTACCGTCCTTATATCGAACGCCGCAATGAAAATCTGGCGCTTATTCCTGTCAGTCTGATCCCAAACGATTAATACCCCGGAGCTGAGTCAATGTCATTAGAGAGAAATAAGGCTGACGTGGTTATCGTTGGTATGGGTTGGGCGGGCTCGGTCATGGCGGAAGAGTTAACCCGCGCCGGGCTGAATGTGGTCGGTATTGAGCGTGGTGCGTGGCGTGACACTTCCACCGATTTCCCGGTGGCAATTGATGCCGATGAATTGCGTTTCCACACGCGTCGCAAAATTTTACAGCCGATGAGTGTCGAAACCACCACGTTCCGCAACCGCAGCGACCAGCTTGCTGCGCCGGTGCGTAACTGGTCCGCATATCAGTTTGGCTGGAACGTTGGGGGTGCAGGCACGCACTGGGCAGGAATGTCCTGGCGCTTCACACCGTGGGATTTTGAAGTGGCGACGCAGACCCGTGAACGTTACGGCGCGAAAAAGATGGCAGGCTTGCAGCTGCAAGATTGGGGCGTCACCTACGACGAAATGGAACCCTTCTACGATCGCTTCGAACGTATTGCCGGGACTTCCGGCTACGCTGGCAACCTTCAGGGTGAAAAACGGGTTGGCGGCAATGTCTTTGAAGGTGCACGTCAACGTGACTACCCTACTCCGCCGCTGAAAGATACGCACTGGATGAGCAAATATCGCAAGACCACCGAACGCATGGGGTACCACCCCTTCACGGTGCCCGCGGGCAACCTGTCGCAAGCTTATGTCAATCCACTGGGCGTTAGCATGGGGCCATGCACCTATTGTGGTTTCTGCGATTTCCACGGCTGCGGTAACTTCTCCAAATCCTCGCCACAAGCCTGTATTTTGCCGGTGTTAATGCGCCGTCCGAACTTCACCTTGCTGACGGAGACAGAAGTCCTGCATGCCGTGAAGCATGAAGATGGCAAAACCGTGAAAGGCGTGAAATTTGTCACTCAGGATGGCGTGGAAGGTTTTCAGCCTGCCGATGTCGTCTGCTTCACCGCTTACCAGATGGATAACGTGCGCCTGATGCTGCTTTCAGGTGTGGGTGAGAAATACGATCCGCTCACCGGCCGTGGCACCATTGGTCGCAACTACAACTATCAGACTTGTTCAAGCGTGACAGGCTTCTTCGATAACGAATACATGAACCCGTTTATCGGCGGCGGTGCTTTAGCTGTGCAGATCGATGATTTTAACGGCGACAACTTCGATCATAGCGACCTCGATTTTATTGGTGGCGCGGGGATTATGGGCTTCTCCACCAATGGCCGTCCGATTCAAAACATGAACGGCCTGCGTCCCGGCACCAAACGCTGGGGCAGCGAATGGAAAGCGGGTTATGCGCGTGATTACCAAACGGCGGGCACCATCTTCTGCCAGGGCACGTCGATGCCCATGCGGGAAGCCTATCTCGACCTTGATCCCAACTATAAAGACCGCCACGGCCAACCCCTCCTCCGCCTGACGTTCGATTGGAACCAGAATGACCAGCGCATGGCGAAATTTGTTACCGATCGCGCGATCAACATCATGAAAGAAGTCGGCGGTCAGCACGTTGTGGTCGATAACCAAGCCGAGAAAAGCTGGAACCCTTACATGCAGCACAGCTCGCACACCATTGGCGGCGCAGTTATGGGGGCCGATCCGAGTACTTCCGCGCTCAACCCGTACTTGCAAAGCTGGGATGCGCATAATTTGTTTGTGGTCGGTGCTTCGGCCTTCCCCAACAATGGCGGCTACAACCCAACAGTCACCGTGGGTGCGTTGGCGGTACGCGCGGCGCAAGCTATCCACCAGAAGTACATCAATAATCCGGCACCGCTGGTGGGAGCATAATCATGGCGAAGGCAAAGAAAATTACCTATACCCTCGCTGCGTTGGCCGTGGTCGCCGCCATTGGCGTAACCGGCAGAATGTGGGTGGTGATGGACAGCTCACGTTCAAATGTGGCTGATGATAAGGTCAGGTTAGCCGATTTCCACAGCAGTGATACGGATGCTATTAAACGTGGCGAATATGTGATGCGCCTGGCGGACTGTGCGGCGTGCCACAACGCGGATTTCTCCGGCGGCTACAAGATCGACACCCCCTTTGGGGCACTGCAAACCTCCAACATTTCACCCGATCGGGAAACCGGCATCGGCAACATGACGGAGCACGATTTCTTTAATGCGGTCCGTCAGGGACGCGGCGAACACGGCTTCCTTTATCCTGCCATGCCTTACACCGCTTATACGCAGATGAGTGATGCCGACATGCACGATCTTTGGGCCTATTTCTCCGCTCAGAAGCCGGTGAAAAATGCCATCGATGAAAATGCTGGCATGAACTTCCCGTATAACATTCGTCTGGCGATGGCGGGTTGGAACCTGTTGTTCTTTGATAACAGTGCGTTTAAGCCCCAGAGTGCGCAGAATGATGCCTGGAACCGCGGTAAATACATCGTTGACGGCCCCGCGCACTGTAGAGTGTGCCACACCGCACGTAATGCGTTAGGGGGAGAGATCAGCAGCCAGTATCTGCAAGGCGGCAACTTAGGAACCTGGTATGCACCGGATATCTCACCGAATCCTCATGCTGGCATCGGAAAATGGAGCGATGAGCAGATCGCGGATTACCTGAAAACCGGCTCCAACGGGGAAAGTGTTGCGGCCGGTCCGATGGCAGAAGCGGTTGAGCACTCAACGCAATATTTCAATGATCAGGACCTGAAAGCCATTGCCACCTATTTGCGCAGCCTGCCAGCGTCTCCAACGGCTAAGCCAACTGCATTTGTGATGGATAAGACCAAACACGATCAGGCGGCACTGCGCTATGAGGTAGACTGCTCAGCCTGCCATGGCTTGTCGGGAGAAGGTATCACGGGTATGGTGCCGGCTTTTGCGGGTAACACCGCGATGCAGAACAATCCCACCAACATGATCCATGCGCTGTTGGATGGGGCGCGAGCGCCGCACACCGAAGGACGCCCAACGTCTGCCGGTATGCCAGCCTTCTCATGGAAATTGAACGATCAAGAGATGGCAGATGTGCTCAACTACGTGCGCAATTCATGGGGCAACGAGGCTGCCGAGGTGAAAGCCAGCGATGTTGCCACGCTGCGCAAAGCCACGGATGCGGGAGATAAGCTCAAAGTACCGGCAGCGAAATAACGGCTTCTCATCAATCATCAACGCGCCGCTATTCCTTTCTGTGCGAAGAGTAGCGGCGCAACCTATGAAGTGAATCCCGAAAGTTGGAAACCATGCCAACGTATCGGGGGAACAACAATGAGCAGTCATAAGCATTCACCGGAATTAAAAAAACAGGCCGCTCTGCATCATTCCCCTCATCCAACAACCCTTAACATTTTCGGTAAACCGGCTTTCCAGTTTTGTGCACGCTGACGTCTCATTGCGCCGGAATTAGCGCAGCAGTTGGTTAATTCCCCACAGCGCTAAAGCGTGATCGTCTTCAGAAGGCAAACCACTGATGCTCACCGCGCCGATGATCGCGCCCTGTGGGCTCAGCAGCGGGAAGGAGCCACCGTGATCGGTGTAATCTTCCTGCCGAATGTTGCGCTGCTGCGCCATACGTTCGCCCTTCTGCTCATTAGCGAACCCTACGTACATGGAGGAATGACCGGTCAACAGTACGGTGTTGCGTTTGCGGCGCATCCACTCCAGATTTTCGGGGGCAGAACCGGGTAACGCCGCAAGGAACAGCACCTGCCCAAATGCATAAACTTCAATAGCAATGGGTGCGTTCATTTCGCGGCCACGCTGTTGAATGCCCTGACCAATTTGCCACGCCAAATCGAAATCGAACTGCGGCAAACGGTGCTCAGCCTCTTGTTGTAGCAGTGTTTCTAAGGAAGGCAGTGCTGACATTGATAGGATCCTCTCAAAATGAAATTTATTTTCCACTTTTTATAACATGGAAAATATTTTTCGCATGTGATGAGGATCGCAGTTCAGTTTGGGTTAACCCGAATCACGCGACACCATGGTAAACCCCATATCAATAATCGGATTTTCCACCGTCTGATTTTGCAGACGCTTTAACAATTGCTCAGCAGCAAGTTCGCCCATGCGGTGCCGGTCAATACGCACTGTCGAAATCGCCGGGTAATTGGCCGCCGCGAAATCAAGGTCGCCAAAACCAATGACCGCCAGCTGCTGCGGAATCTTTACACCACGCGCCTGCGCCGCCATCAGTGCGCCCTGCGCCAGCGTGTCTGAACTGCACACCAGCACATCGACGTCAGGGTGCTGATCCAGCAATTGTGCACAGGCTTCACGGCCGCGAGCCATCAGCGCCGGGAGTTGGACAGGTACATCAGCCAGCGGTTTTATCGCCAGGAACGCTAATGCCTCCAGCAAGCCCTGTTTACGTTGCAATGCACGGCGGTCATCCGTCCATATCAGACCCGGTTTTTGATAACCGCGCTCGGCAAGATAAGCAGCAACGCGCGCGCCGATCTTCTCATGAGAAAAACCGACCAGCATATCGATGGGCGTGGGTGTCATGTCCCAGATTTCAACCACCGGCACCCTGGCCTGTAACAACACTTTTTTCAACTGCGCACTGTGATGAATACCGGTGAGTACGATGCCATCCGGGCGACGGGATAGCAGCGTAGACACAGTTTCTGCTTCAGTTTCTGCTTCGTAACCGGTGACACACAACAGCATGTGATAGCCCTGCGCACTCAGGCTGTCGTTCAGGCTCTGAATGGTGTCCACGAACATGTTGTTATTGATTTGCGGCACCACTACGGCAATCAGGCGACTGCGATTGCTCGCCAGACTACCCGCTTGCGCATTGGGAATGTAGCCAGTGGCGCTGATCGCCGCTTTCACTTTGGCGACGGTCGCCGGTCGAACCAGATGCGGTGAGTTGAGCGCACGACTCACCGTCATCGGCGAGATTCCCGCGACACGGGCGACATCTTCCAGCGTGGGTGCAGCGTTGCGCTCGGGGTTGCGTAGTTTCATGGCGGCTCAGGGTAGAAGCAGATAGCGCTAGCATAGCAGGCCGCCCTATCAAAGCCAGCGCAAAACGCTGTGAATGTTAGGGCTATCATTTCAATCCCCGGATTGTCTATTCTGTGATCTGCGCTGCATCAAACCTCAGCGTTATTAGCGCATAGTCTTTACCGCACACAAATGTTAGCGCAATCATTTACAGGATAACATCATGTCGAGTGTGAATTCCAGTGCCGTCAGCTATGCCAAAACAGCGGGAGCCGGTAACGCTACCGAGAGCGGTGACCGCATCGTTTGGGTCAATTTATCATTGGCCTTTTTGCCGCTGGCCACACCGGTCAGCGATGCCAAAGTGCTGACCGGACGCCAGAAACCGCTGACCGAAGTGGCGATCATCGTGGCGGAGATCGAAACACGTGACGGTTTCCAGGGCATCGGTTTTAGCTATTCCAAACGCGCTGGAGGTCAGGGCATTTACGCCCATGCTTGCGAAATTGCCGATGCGCTGATCGGTGAAGACCCCAATGACATCGACAAGATTTACACCAAACTGCTATGGGCGGGCGCATCAGTGGGTCGCAGCGGGTTGGCGGTGCAGGCGATTTCACCGTTTGATATTGCGCTTTGGGATATGAAAGCGCGTCGCGCCCACTTACCGCTGGCGAAGTTGCTGGGGTCGCATCGTGATTCTGTGCAGTGCTACAACACCTCGGGGGGCTTCCTGCTTACGCCGCTTGATCAGGTGATCAAGAATGTGGCGATCTCACGTGAAAATGGCATTGGCGGTATCAAACTTAAAGTCGGCCAACCTAATACCGCTGAAGACCTGCGTCGCCTCACTGCGGTGCGTCAGACGTTGGGCGATGATTTCCCGCTAATGGTGGACGCGAACCAGCAGTGGGATCGTGAAACTGCGATTCGCATGGGACGTAAGATGGAGCAGTTCAATCTGGTGTGGATCGAAGAACCGCTCGATGCCTATGACGTGGAAGGACACGCAGCACTGACCGCCGCGTTGGATACGCCGATTGCGACCGGTGAGATGCTCACCAGCTTCCGTGAACATGAGCAACTCATTCTCGGCAACGCCAGCGACTTTGTGCAGCCGGATGCGCCGCGCGTGGGCGGTATTACGCCATTCCTTCAGATCATGGATCTGGCGGCGCGCCACGGACGTAAACTGGCCCCCCACTTCGCGATGGAGATTCACATTCATCTCGCCGCCGCCTATCCCATTGAACCCTGGCTGGAGCATTTTGAGTGGCTCAATCCGCTGTTCAATGAGCAGTTAGAACTGCGTGACGGCCGTATGTTGATCTCCGATCGCCACGGCCTCGGCTTCAGCCTCAGCGAACAGGCACGCCGCTGGACCACACTCACACACAGCGTGGGCAAACGCCCTTAGTGGATCTTTGCGCTGGCGTGACCGCTGATCTGAGCCTTAGCCAGCGTGCGCGCCAGAATCGAAGAGTACAGCGGTTTGCCGCCAAAGAACTGTGCAGCCAGGGTTGCGCCCAGGCACGTGATGATCATCGGCAGAATCAGCTGATAGTTATTGGTCATTTCCAGCACCAGCACGATGCCGGTTAAGGGCGCGCGTACCGAAGCGGCAAACAGTGCGCCCATGCCTGCCACGGCAAAGGTCGCGGCCTCCAGCTGATAACCGGGGAACCAGTGAATGCACAGTTGACCGAAACAGGTGCCCAGCAAGGTGCCCAGGGTGAGCATCGGCGCAAAGATCCCACCCGGCGCGCCTGAAGAGAAGCAGCAAATTGTCACCAATGTCCGCAGGGCGAACAGACCGAACAAGGCCAAAGCGCTGTAACTCCCCGCTGAGAAATCGGGAATCAGCGTGATGCCCCCACTCACTGCCGCCGGAAGAAACAGCCCAAGCACACCACAAAATCCCGCCAGCAGGCTGCCCCACATCACCCAGGCGGCAATGCGGCCTTGATGTAATCGTTGAAACTGATCCTGGGCGAGAAATATCAGGCGGTTAAACGCCACACCACAGCCGCCAAACAGGATGCCGAGCAACAGATAGAGCCAAAGCGTGTTGGTAGGCGCATCACGCAACTGGCCGATGTTGATAATGGCTTCATTACCATTGCACAAACGAAACACAATGCTGGAGACGATCACGCCGACAAACACCGCTTTTATCGAGATCAGGCTGTAGCGGAACTGTGGGCGCATCTCCTCAATAATAAACAGAATGCCCGCCAGCGGCGCATTGAAAGCCGCCGACAAACCCGCCGCGGCCCCAGTGGCGATGAGGGTATGGCGGGATTCAGACGACTTTACGCGGAACAGATCCAGACACATGCCGCCAATGTTGCCGCCGATTTGCACAGTTGGGCCTTCGCGCCCCAACACCATACCGGAGCCCAGCGCACCCATACCGCCGAGAAACTTCACCGGCAGCACACGCCACCAGCGCACCGGGCGCAACTCCTCCAGTGCCCCTTCGATTTCAGGGATGCCTGAACCGCCCGCTTCTGGCGCGAATCGCCGCACCAGATAGTAGCCAATGGCACCCAATACAGCGGAAACCAGGAAAGCACACAGGACCTTAAAAATGGGATGAGTGGCGGCATTTTCCAGCCAGTTCAGGCGTGAATGCAGGATGAGATTCACCGCGCGGTCAAAGGCAACACCAACCAGACCGGTGAGGACACCGACCAGTGCGGCGAGCAGCAATAAAGCCACGGGTGTTTTATCGCGGCGCAGCAGCTTTTGCAGCAGCATAAAACGCCCGGCGCGCATGGCGTTCTCAGGCTGACTGGCATTTTGCGAAACAGACATGCAGATCCTCAATAACATCAGCGCCGCCATTCCAGCGACGAAAAGGCGTCAGCATAGCTAACGCAGGCGATCGCGTAACGCAATCATTGGCAACAGAATTTTACGGTTGGCTAGGCAGTTCACCATAATGCACCGCCAGCCACACTGTAGGGCCCTGGCTATCAGTCCAGCAAACGCGATGGCGGCAGCCTGCAGGAATATCGATAAAATCGCCGGGTAACAGTGTGCGCGCTTCACTTTCGCCTTCCAACTGCAATCCAGCCGATCCCTGTAAAATCATCACCCATTCACCTTGCGTCTGGCAGTACCAAAAATCGGGCGGACTGGCCTGCCCGGTTGAAACGATACGTTCAATCAGGAGATTGGGTTGTGACAGCAGCGCTTCGAAGGTTTCGGCGCTGCCGTTTTGTGCCGCGGGCGGAAAATCACGCAACAGATTGGTCAACATAATGTGAGCCCGATGTTTTTGCTGGATTTATGCACTGTAACGCAGGCTTCACCCGGAAGGCTCACAGAATTTTACGTCTCTCGTTGACGAGTAAAGGGCAAATCACCATGATCCTGGCCTTAAAGATCATGCTGTCTCTACCACCGCACTTCGGTTGCCATACGATTTATTGCGCGTTAGATAGCGACTTCATGGCTTCGGATACGCGCGATGCATCGCGCCGCAAACGTATTTGAAACGGATAAAATCAAGAGAATTGGAGCCATCTGGTGTCAGAACTCACGAATGGATTGCTGGAAGAAATCGTAGCTGAAGTCCGTCCTTTAACGCGTCAGGGCAAGGTGGCGGACTACATTCCCGCATTGGCCGGTGTCGATGCCGATCAGCTCGGCATCGCCATTGTCACACCCGATGGTCAGTGTTTTCAGGCTGGCGATGCTGCCACGCGTTTTTCCATTCAGTCGATCTCCAAAGTGCTGTCACTCACTGTCGCGCTGACGCTGTATGACGATGACGAGATCTGGCAGCGTGTAGGTAAAGAACCTTCCGGTCAGGCGTTTAACTCGCTGGTGCAGTTGGAACTGGAGCAGGGCAAACCACGCAATCCCTTTATTAACGCCGGTGCACTGGTGATGTGTGACTTGCTGGAGAGTCGTTTAACTGCTCCGCGCCAGCGTATGCTGGAGATTGTGCGCCGCCTGGCTCAGCAAAGCGACATCAACTATGACCGTGTGGTTGCGCGTTCTGAATACGAGCATTCCGCCCGCAATGCCGCGATTGCCTGGCTGATGAAATCATTTGGCAATTTCCACAATGATGTCAGCAAAGTGATGGAAACCTATTTCCACTACTGCTCACTCTCGATGAGTTGTGAAGAGCTGGCGCGCACCTTTCTCTATCTCGCTAATCAGGGACGCAGTCAGCACGATGAGTGGGCCGTGATCTCACCGCGTCAGGCACGACAGGTCAATGCGCTGATGATGACCAGCGGTATGTATGACGGTGCGGGCGAGTTCGCCTGGCGTGTGGGAATGCCCGCGAAGTCGGGCGTAGGTGGCGGCATTGTCGCGGTCATCCCCGGAGAAATGTGCATCGCGGTGTGGTCGCCGGCGCTGGATCATTCCGGTAACTCTCTGGCGGGCACCGCGCTGCTGGAGAAACTCACCGAGCGACTGGGCCGCTCGATTTTTTAAGCGCTTAGCTCACCACATGCAATGGATTGCCCTGAGCAAATCCGTCGAGATTAGCTTCAATGCCGCGTAACAGATTATGCACTCCCTGCTGGCTGGCCCAGGCAATGTGCGGTGTCAGCAGCAGGTTAGGAATATCCGGTTGCAACAGTGGATGATCGGCTGCCGGTGGTTCACTGCTGAGCACATCCAGCGCTGCACCGGCAATCACACCCTGACGCAGCGCGTGAGCCAGTTCCGTTTCATTGATCAGGCCACCGCGTGCAGTGTTGATTAGCCAGGCTGAAGGCTTCATCTGTGCCAGCGCCTGCAAATTGATTAACTGCTGAGTTTGCGGCGTCAACGGGCAATGCAAGGTCAACACATCGCTGCGTGCCAGCACCTCTTCAAAGGGTACATAACCTGTGCGCGGCGCTGAACTGCCTTTGCGGTCCGCGTAGAGTACCGTCATGCCGAGCGCTTCTGCCATCGCACCCACCGCGCTGCCGATATCGCCTTTGCCGACAATCCCTAAGGTCGCACCAAAAATGTCCTGAATCGGCTGGCGATGCACACAAAAATGCGACGATGCTGGCCAGGCCGCGCGCGTGCGGTTGGCGTAATCCACCAGATGGCGACGCAGGGCAAATAAGGCGGCAATCACGCCTTCGGAAACGCTACGCGTGGAGTAACCCGGGACATTGCTGACGACAATGCCGCGTTCACGACACGCATCCAAATCGATGCAGTCGTAACCCGTTGCCGCGACACAGATGTAGCGTAAATCCGGCAATTGGTGCAGTGTTTCAGCGCGCAGCGGCACCTTATTGGTGATGGCAATCTGTGCACCACCTAGGGCTGAGACGATTTCAGGGTGCGCAGTTGTCGCGCGGAAGTCCCATGCCGTACACCATTCTGGCCGCAGCGGCGGTTGCGGCAGCGTATCACCATCCAGCATCACTATTTTCATCGCTTCTCCGTTTACATGTTTCCGTACTGTTCTCATCAGGTTGCATTTAGGTTAACAAATGCAGCGCGTAAAGTGACTTTTTTCAAAAGGTGCGAATTTTTTCTTAATTAGCCTGAGTTTCTGTAACCCTTCTGCGGCAATGGCGTTACACTTCGGCCTCATTTGTTGAATCATTTCGTCGCCGCTATGACCTCTTCACATCAACTTCGCCAGCGCCTGACTGCCTGTATCGCCATCCTGGCGGTGCTGCTGCTGTTTGTCGCGCCGATCGTGTCGAAAACGTTGATGGAACGACAAAGCCGCATGATGGATATGCCATCCCACGGCATGACATCTGAAATGTCGATGCATCATCACGAAATGATGATGGATATGGCGATGCCGGGCATGGACCATCACATGATGGAAGACGGTGAATTCGCCTGCGGCTATTGTGACCTGCTGGTGCATGTGCCGTTGATGATGTGGGTGTTCATCCCGTTCATCTGGCTGATGATGGTGATTTCTCGCGCCCCACCGCTGCCGCCTCTGCAGACTCCGGTGATCCGACGCTTTAGCCCCACACACCGTCCGCGTGCGCCACCTGCTGTTCTCTCCTGCTGATAACATCATTAACGACGCACTTTATTGCGTCACGGCATTCTCTAACCGGAAGGAAGACGGCTTTGTCTGCTGCTCACTCTGCAGCGCCGCGTGGTGCGGTGCTTAATCTACTTCGTCGCTTACATTTTTATATTGGCCTGTTTGTTGCGCCCTTTATTTTTGTCGCGGCACTCAGCGGCACGCTCTATGTGCTGACGCCACAACTGGAAAACGTCATCTACTCCGATGCGTTAACGGCACAACCTAATGGCCCTGCCCAGCCGCTGTCTGCGCAAATCAGCGCGGCACGCGCCTACGCGGGTGAGAAACAGCACATTTACGCTGTGCGGCCTGCGCCAGGCGCAACGGATACCACTCGCGTGCAGTTCAGCGATGCCTCACTGGGTGCTTCGCAGTCTCGCGCGGTGTTTATCGACCCTTATAGCCTGAAAGTGAAAGGCGACATGACGGTGTACGGCACCAGCGGCGTGCTTCCGCTGCGTACCACACTCGATTTACTCCACAGCAGCTTGTTGTTAGGTGATTTCGGCCGCAACTACAGCGAGTTGGCGGCGTCCTGGTTGTGGGTCGCAGCGCTGGGCGGCGTGGTGCTGTGGCTGGGCACGCGCCCGAAACGTAAGCTGAAAGCCGCGCGCAAGGGATTCGCCTTTAGCCGTCACTGGCATATCACGCTGGGTCTGACGCTGGTGCTGGGATTGGTGTTTTTCTCCGCCACCGGTTTAACCTGGTCGCAGTGGGCAGACAATAACATTGATCGCTGGCGTACGGAGTTGAACTGGCTGACACCGCAGGTCAATACCTCACTCAGTGGCGATACGGCGCCTGCCGATCCTCATGCTGACCATCACAGCATGCCCGGCATGCCTGATATGGATATGTCGAATATGGACATGTCCAGTATGTCGATGTCATCGATGGCAAAACCGGTTGCGCAGCCCGCGAAGCCGATGCCCAACAACCAACCGGACAGTGATTGGGATCGCGTACTCAACGCCGCCCGTCAGGATGGATTGAGCGCCAGTAAGCTGGAATTACGTCAGCCGAAAAGCGCGGACAAAGCATGGGCAGTGACCGAAATCGATCGAAGCTGGCCAACCCGCGTTGATGCAGTTTCCGTGAATCCGCAGGACTTCACGATTGTTGATCACGTCTATTTCGCCCAGTTCCCACTGGTGGCAAAACTGACGCGCTGGGGCGTGGATGCGCATATGGGCGTGCTGTTTGGCTTGCCTAACCAACTGCTATTAGCGTTCTTTGGACTCGGTTTATGCACGATAATCGTGCTGGGTTATCGCATGTGGTGGGCTCGCCGTCCGCAACAGGCGGAAGCCAGCCCGGCGAAAACGTTAACGGAGACCTGGCTTGCTATACCGCACTACACTAAAGGCACCTGCCTGATGGTGGCGTTGGCGCTGGGTTTTGCGCTGCCCGTGATGGGAGTGAGTCTGCTGGCATTTCTGCTGATCGACATTTTGCGCTGGCGTAAGCAGCAGCGAGTTCCCATGACCGAAGCGGAGATTATGGCCTCGCAGCAGTCTCCGCTTGGCATTATTCGCGCGCGCTTTACGGTGAAGCGCAAGGAGATGCGTAACTTCCTGCGCGGCGTGTGCATTCTGGCGGTGATTGTCGTTTCGGTGATGAGCAATGCGATTATTGGCGGAGTGATCGATCAGTACGGTATCCCGTTTAGCCACTGGTCATTGACGATGTACATCACGCAAGGTTTGATGATTGCCTTATACAGCTCCGTGTTCACCGCACTGATGTCGATTCCGCTATGGTATTTCTTCCTTGGCGAGAGCGACCCACAAGGTAAATAAAGAAGGGTGCGCAGGGATGCGCACCGCAGTTCGTCTGTGAAACCTAAAAGTCCGCTTTGAGTACCACGCGATAGTGGGCTTTTCCCGCTCTCACGTGTTCTAACGCAGCATTGATCTGCGACATTGGAAACTCCTCCACCTGCGGAGCGATATCCACGCGGGCGGCGAGCTTAAGCAATGAGCGTAACTGAGCGGGGGATCCGGTAGAAGAACCCGTCAGCGCACGGTCGCCGACAATCAAACTGAATGCCGGAACCTCAAACGGCTTCATCACCGCGCCCACCGTGTGGAATTTGCCTTGCCGCGCCAGAGCCTGATAATACGGCTTCCAGTCTAAATCCACGGCGACGGTGCTGATAATCAGATCAAACTGCCCTGTCATCGCATTCAAAGCGTCCGCATCCCGGCTGTTCACCACCCGATTGGCCCCCATTGCCAGGATGGAATCGGTTTTACTCGCATTAGAGCTAAATGCAGTGACTTCCGCGCCCATCGCACGCAGCAGCTTAATCGCCATATGGCCTAATCCGCCGATACCAATCACCCCAACGCGGCTGGTGGCGTTGATGTTATGCATCAATAACGGTTTGAATACCGTAATGCCACCACACAGCAGTGGACCTGCCGACGCCAGATCCAGCGTCTCAGGCAGCGGGATCACCCATTGCCAGTTGGCGCGCAGATGGCTGGCAAATCCACCGCGATTGTTGATGGTAGAGACTTTGCCGTTTTGGCAGTTCACCCGATCCCCTGCGATACAGGCATCACAGTGATGGCAGCTTTTCGCTGTCCAGCCGATACCGACACGTTGCCCGATACTGAGTCCTTTGTTCTGTGCTGCCTCTCCCAGCGCCGCCACGCGACCAATCACTTCATGCCCGGCAATCAACGGGTAACGTGAACCGCCCCACTCGTTGTCGATCATCGACAAATCGGAATGGCACACGCCGCAGTAATCGACTTCAACCTGCACGTCTTCCGCTGCCAGCGGGCCGGCATCATATTCATAAGGCACTAACGCCTCACCCGCTTGCAGAGCGGCATAGCTGGAAATCTTCATCGCTGTCCTCGGAGTTTTGCTCGATAGAGCATCAGAGTAGCAAAGTGATGAGCAATATAATGCTGAATAATCAGCTTATTAGTGAGGGGAATGCTGTTTGGAAGGACGATGCAGGTTAAGAATGGAGGGGCGAAGAATCGGTGCGCATGATGCGCACCGCAAGACTCAATGTCGGCATGGCTGAACTGCAACCTAAAGTCGGACTCTCATCTGACATTGACGTTGCAAGGGCCGACCCTATCGCCATGTTAGAAATCCGCTTTCAGCACCACGCGGTAATTCGCTTTACCGGCGCGGACATGATCCAGCGCGTCGTTGATTTTCGACATCGGGAACGCTTCTACCGTTGGTGCAACGTCAGCACGCGACGCCAGTTTCATTAACGAACGCAGCTGGCCCGGGGAACCGGTGGATGATCCGGTCACGGCACGGTCACCCATGATCAGGCTGAAAGCGGGGACTTCAAACGGCTTCATCACGGCACCCACGGTGTGGAATTTACCCTGTGGTGCCAACGCCTGGAAGTACGGTTGCCAGTCCAAATCAACCGCAACGGTGCTGATAATCAGATCAAACTGACCTGCCAGCGCGTTCAATGCTTGTGGATCACGGCTGTTCACCACGCGATCCGCACCCATCGCCAGGATAGATTCAGTTTTGCTGGCGTTAGAGCTGAACGCCGTCACTTCCGCACCCATGGCTCGCAGCAGTTTGATCGCCATGTGGCCAAGGCCACCGATGCCGATCACGCCCACACGACTGGTGGCATTGATGTTGTGCATCAGCAGCGGTTTGAACACGGTAATACCGCCGCACAGCAGTGGGCCGGCAGTGGTGATATCCATTGATTCTGGCAGCGGGATCACCCATTGCCAGTCAGCACGCAGGTGGCTGGCGAACCCCCCTTTGTTCATGATGGTCGGTACAGAACCGTTTTCGCAGTTAACCTGCTCGCCGTTGATACAGGCATTACAGTGCTGGCAGCTTTTAGCTGTCCAGCCGATACCCACGCGCTGACCGACTTTCAGCCCTTTGTTCTGTGCGGCATCCCCTAACGCGCTGATGCGACCAATCACTTCATGGCCCGCGATCACCGGGAAGGCTGAGATGCCCCACTCGTTATCAATCATCGACAGGTCAGAGTGGCAAACGCCACAGTAATCGACCTCAACCTGTACCTCTTCAGCTGCCAGCGGACCGGCCTCATACTCAAAAGGCACCAGCGCTTCGCCTGCGTTCATCGCGGCATAACTTTTGATTTTCATTACTGTCCTCTGTTTCAGCGTTTTCGACTCACTAGTTTAGCAGAGCGTACGCCAGGATTATGACGATTAATCAATCGATTATCCGCGATTCATCAGAAAAGCATTCAGGGTTAAAGCGGATCGTGATTCAGTGGGCTGCGAAAAGCATGCCTCGCTGCTTCAATCAGTTGGCTGGCGGTGATCGTCGGCGGTAAACGCATTAGCACCTTGCTCGCTTGCCAGTAGCACAGCACCATCTCTTCATCTGTTTCGCTTTCGGCCATCTCACGTAGTCGTCTGCGCAGGCTGACTACATCCAACGTTTGCTGCTCATCCACCATCTCCGCAATGGTCTGATTGATCACCTGATGGATGATTTTCCAGGATATTTCGGCAAACACATTTAACCTCGTTGCTTATCTATTGGCTCCAGGCAAATGAATCAACTGCACGGCGCTGACCGCACAAAAAGAGAACAAAGCTGGCATAACTATAGCCGTTTATTTTCTGAGCAAATGCCGGAACAGCGGACATTCTTGTAGTTAACGGATCTATAAAATGATTTTTTTTGCCTCGTGGTGACGACCGCGAATGCCCTTGTAACAAAAAAGCATAAACCCACGCTGGCTGTCGTCGCCGCGCTTTGCCAAAGTAGATCAACGTTTAACCTCGCAACAGGGAATGAATATGAGCCAAACCACCGCTTTACACGCCGATCCACTGATCTGGGGCCACGGCCCCAAAGTGTTTGAAGTGTTTCTTGAACCTACCTGTCCGTTCTCAGTCCGTGCCTTTAATAAACTGGATGCGCTGCTGGCATGGGTTGGGGAAGATAAGATGACGCTGAAGATTCGGCTGCAATCCCAGCCGTGGCATATGTATTCCGGGCTGATCGTACGTTACATCCTTGCCGCATCGACGCTGCCAGAGGGCAAAATTGCGGCGAAACGCGTGCTGCAGGCGGTCGCCGATCATCGTGAAGAGTTTGAGTTCACCGATCACAGTCATGGGCCGAACATGGACGCCACGCCGAACCAAATTCTGGCGCGTTTACAGCACTACAGTGGCGTCGACGCACATGCACCGTTCCTGCGCGCCGAGTTGCAAAACGAAATCAAATGGCACTGCAAATATTCACGCCAGAACGGCATTCACGTCTCGCCCACTTTTATCACCAACGGGTTGGTGCAGTTGGATATCGGTAGCGGTGATGATATTGAATCCTGGGCTCAGCGCATTCTCGCCTGAAGTCGTCAGCCCGCTCCGGCGGGCTATCCCCATATTTCGCAACAGATTTCAGCTTGCACTGATTGCACAATTTCCGATAATCGTTATCTACCTAATTATATAGCGAGAAAGGGAATGCAAGTCAGATACCTCACAGCATTGATGTTAACCGCCGCGGCGGGCCTTAGCCTGCAAGCACAAGCCAGTACCGATATTCGTGTAACTTATGCTGGTTCGATGGGGAAAGTGATGGACCAGTCCTTAGGTCCAGCCTTTGCCAAACAGAATGATGGGAAATATGAAGGGCAAGGCCAGGGCGCATACGGCATGGCTCGACTGCTCGCGAGTAAGAAAATCACCGCAGATGTGTTCGTTTCCATCACGCCGGGCCCGATGCAGATTTTGAAAGATGCAGGATTGATTGATGATGCCGTACCGGTTGCCAGCACCAGCATGGTGGTGGCGTACAGCCCGAAAGGCAAATTTGCCCAGCAGTTCGCACAGGCGAAGGGCGCAGATGCCAGTTGGCTGAAAGTGCTGGCCACGCCGGGGATTAAATTCGGTCGCACCGATCCGATTAACGATCCAAAAGGCCAGAACATTATCTTTACCCTGCTGCTGGCTGAGAAGTATTACAAGCAGCCAGGCATCGCCGATAAAATTCTCGGTGGCTACCAAAACCCTGCTCAGACCCATCTTGAAGGCGGTCTGCTGGCGCGCCTGGAGAGTGGTCAGGTAGATGCCGCTGCAGGTTATGAGAGTGAAGTGATTTCCGCACATCTGCCTTACGTTGCGCTGCCGGATGAGATCAACCTGAGCAATCCAGATATGGCAAAACAGTGGTATGACACTGTCAGCTTCAGCGTAAAAGACAGCGCTGGCAAAGATAAAGTGCTGCACACTCAACCGCTGGTTTACTACGCAGCCGTGCTGAAAAACGCCCCACACGGTGCGGCGGCGGGTAAAGCCTTTGTCGATTTCATGCTGAGCAAGCCAGGTCAGGCGCTGTTTAAACAGAATGGCTACGCCGCGCCGAAAGGCGGAGCTGTTTATCAGTAATGAAGACCGGTCACGCCACCGCGCTTTGGTTGTCACTGCCAGCACTGATGTTGCTGGCCGTGCCATTCGTCACCCTGATTGGTGTCACTCAATGGCAGCACATGCACCTGGCCTGGGGCGATGGGAGTGCCATCTCCACCTCCCTGGGATTGGGCGCCATTGCGCTGCTGTTAATTTTTATCAGCGGATTGCCGGTGGCGTGGTGGATGTCACAAGCAAAGGGCCGCTCGCGTGCCATCGTTGAACTGTTGGTGATGATTCCCTTGCTGACACCGCCGCTGGCAATGGGGATTTTACTGGTGAGCGCTTATGGATCCTATAGTGTCCCAGGCGAGTTACTGGGGAAATTTGGCTGGACGCTGGTCAACAATCCTGCCGCGTTTATTCTGGCGCAATGGTACGGCGCACTGCCCTACTTCATCACTACCGCGCGTTCCGCGTTTGCAGGTGTTCCGCAGGATATTCTGGATGCCGGTCGCACCTTAGGTGCCTCACCGTGGCAGGGGTTTTGGCGTTTGTCGGTTCCGCTGGCCGCGCCGGGTTTAGCCTCTGCAACGGCTTTGGCGTGGGTGCGCGCCATGGGTGAGTTCGGTATTGTCATGATTTTCGCCTATTTCCCTCAGGGGATGCCGGTTCAACTTTATAACAATCTGCAAAATGACGGCGTGGACGCGGTGTACGTGCTGCTGTGGTTGCTGCTGTTGTTTACTTTGCCGGTGCCACTGTTGTGTTTTGTGGCATCACGGCGCGTACGCTATGGCAGTTCATCAGTGGAGTCATAGCGCGGCAGGAAAACCGATATTCCGGAGCGGGTAGCCTGTAAGACGCGCCCTGGCGATGTTGGACAGGCTAGATGAAGTGACACGACAGACAATGTGCATGATGGGCGCAATCTATTGCGCCCATCATGACTTATTCAATCGCCTTCAAGGCATCCAGCGCGCAAGCCTCATCAAGATTACCGCCTGGCGCACCACCGACACCCATCGCACCAATCACCTGATTACCACTTTTTACCGGCACGCCACCGGCTAACAGCAGAAAGCCTGGTACGTCACGCATATTCTGCGCACCTGGATTGTTCTGTGCCGTTTCCATCACTTTGCCACTCAGATTCTTGGTACTCAACGCGGTGTAGGCCTTCATACGGCTCGCTTCTACGGTGTGCGGACCGGCATTGTCCATACGCTGTACCGCAGTCACTAAACCTGCCCGATCCACGACTGTCACGGTGACATTGTAATTTTTTGCTGCGCAGGACTGAATGGCTGCGCTGGCCAGTTTTTGCGCCTCAGCCAATGACAGATTGGATTCAGTCACGGCGGCCTGGCTACCAAAAGAAACAAATGCCGCCGCAGCAGCAATCAAAGAAAGTCGAATAGTCATGTGTCACTCCTGAGTTATGTTAGGTGACACTGTAAAACGAGAGCAGGTTAATAAATATTCGGACGATCACGCGTTCTGCCAGGTAGTTATACCTGGTTAAGTTGCTGCCAGGCGTGGATCAGTTGCGCAAGATTGTCCATTTCCAGTTTAGTCAGAACCGCGGCGCGATGGGCTTCAACCGTTCGTGGTGACAGCGATAAATCACGCGCTATCTCTTTACTGGTTTGCCCGGCAATCATCAGTTGCATCACTTCGTTTTCACGCACCGACAACAAGGCAAAACGCGACTGCAAAATCTGCTGCGCCTGCCAGCGCTGCGCGCGCTGTTCACTTTCATGCATTGCCTGGTGAACGCTTTCCAGCAACGGTTCAATCTCTAACGGTTTAGTGTAGAACTCGAAAGCCCCCTGACGGAATGCACGGCGACAGGCTTCAATCGTGCCATGACCGGTCATGATGATCACCGGCAGCAGCGGATGCCTTTCGCCCTTCTCTGCCAGCCAGCTAAGGCCACTAATGCCCGGCATGCGGACGTCCAGCAACAAACAGCCGCGCAGTGGTTCCTGCGCTGACGTAGCCGCCTCAAATGAGGCCAAATCAGCAAAGTCGGCAACGTCATATTCCAGTGTTCTCAAGAGAAAACCCAGTGATTCACGCACCGACAAATCATCATCCACTAACCAAACTTTTGCGCTCATTCCGTTACTCCGCCAGTGGGAAAATTAGGGTGATTTCCGCGCCGCCCTCGGCGCGGTTTGCCAGCCGCAGCTGGCCATTCATGCGTAACATCAAGCTCTCAACCAGCGTCATGCCAAGCCCCATGCTTTCTGGGCGCGAGCTGTAAAACGGCATACAGGCCTGTGCTAATCCTTCGACAGAAAAGCCTGGTCCGTTATCACTGATGATGACTTTAATCTCGTGCGCCAGGCGTTCTGAAGTGATAGCCACCCACGCATCCGCCCGCCCTTGCTGCATGTGGATCGCATTTTGTAGCAGATTGTGAAAGACCTGTTCGAGCCATTGTTCGTCGCCGATAACGCGCGCGTGGTCATGCTGAAACTGCTGATGAAGCACCACACCGCCCGCGTCCAGTTCTTGTTGCAATAGCACTGTGACTCGCCGCCATGTTGATTCAACACCGACTGCGGTCATCGCCACCGGGCGTTCGCTGACAATGTCGCGAAAACGTTGCAGCAATCCGGCCAATCGTTCCGTTTGCAAATTGATGGCACTGAGTGTTTGCGGCAGGCTATCGTGTTTGCCTTGCTTAAGCAGCAGCTGGCTGGTGTGCAACCACGTGTTAATCGCGGTGAGCGGCTGGTTAATTTCATGGATGATACCCGCCGTGAATTCACCCAAAGATTCACGCCGCGTGCGCTGGAAATAGTCAGCCCGCAGGCGCATCTCGACGTTTCGTCGCCAGTGACGCAATAATTCCCAACCGAGAAAACCGATGATTAGCCACAACATCAACGCCAGCAGGGGCGGAGCGACATGCAGCGCACGCCAATCTGGATTCGCGCTGCCTTTAATCAGAAAAGGTTGGTAGAGGTTGATAAACGGGCGCTGCCATTGCCAACGCGCCGTTTCAGAATAGCCCGAGGTCGATATTGCGGGCTGAGCATGAATATGAAATGCCAGTGCCAGCCCGACCTCTGGAGCTTGCACGGCAAAATGCAAATCCACCAGCATGCGGAATTGTCGATAGGGGTTATACAGCCAGTAACGTCCGTCGTTGGCATCTTCAAATCGCGGGCCGGTTAACGGCCAGTTCTGCGTGTGCTCAAGCTGCACGATTTGCGGAAATTTCTTCTGCAATTCAGCAAGGTTTTCATCACCCGTCAATAATGGCAACAGGGTTTCATTCTGCGTTAAATAGGCCGCAATGCGATTGAACTGCTGATGGAATTCCGATTCACGCGTGCGACGTTGATCCAGGATTTGTTCGGCAAGCAATGCGAACAACGTCACCAGCGTGAGAAGTAGCCAGACCAGCCAATACCTTTTCATCCATGGGCGGTAAGTGTGAGGCATAGTTTTCCGTTGTTAAAGCGATAAAAAAAGCCCTCCGGGTCAGGAGGGTTGTCGATACTGCACCTGCATCCATTCATGGTTTTGCAACGTTGTAACCTGCCCACGCATTGGATTCAATCTGTTTTACTGGTTTAGCGCTGATTTCAGAAGTCTACCTGGTACGACTTTGATTTAGATTGGCTTTTTCCCGATCGGTGAGCGACTCTGCATTATCCTGTTGTATGAGTTGATAACGAAACATCAGCTGTTTTAACAGTAATCCCGTCTGTGTTTGTTCACTCAACTGATCACCGTTACCTTCAGCATAACGTCGAAGTTGCTCTTCAACCGGAATCTGTTGGTTGAAGGCCTGCATCGCGGAAAAAATCCCCGTTTTAAGCTCACTCACCGTGAGATATTTCCCTTTGGTTTTGTCTAGTCCATTGAGTTGTTCAGCCATATTTTCCAGCTGCGCCATACCACGATGCCAGCTCTGTAATTTTTCCAGCGATATCGCTTGTTTCTCTCTGCGCTGTTGTTCGAGCAGAGCTTGAGAGGCCATCGAGTGCTGATGCTGTTCGTATCGATACCAACTGCCACAAACGAAGACTAAAACGCCAGCCAGTAAGGCACAGCAGGCCCCGCTCACAAATGATTTTAATGATGACGGCGTTGTGGGCGCGTCTTGCTGCTCATCCGCATCAGGATAGACCACATAAACGCGAGCCGGATGGCTGTGGTGTTCACTGTTGAGTGCTGCCGGAATAAGCTGCATCGGAGAGGGCAGTCTTTCCTGCAGCTGCGTCATGGAGTGTTTGACCTGATGCAATAACGTATTGGCCTGCGCGAATTCTCTGATACCAAAACGTAACAACGCTTCACGCAGGGATATCAGCAACCGCTCCGTTTCTAATAGCTGCGCCGCCATCTCGCTGCCCTCCACCTGCCAGCCACGGTAGAGACTTTGTAAACGTCGGAACATCACGCTGAGGATATCGGCGCGCGCATCAATCGTCAGCGGCCAGAAAATCGACCACTGATGTACCACCAGCGCGTCAATCAGATTCAATCCTTCATTCAGACCACTCAACCCCGCGTTGTTGGCACGCGCCAGCGTGAACCAGGCCGCACTCTGCAACTCCAATCCATTTTGTTCAAACAACCCCAGCGTGAGTATCTCCACTTTGCCCCAATCTACATCGGGCCGGGCGGGATGCGTCAGCTTACTCATCTCTTCCCGCAACTGGGAATAGCCTGGTAAAGTGCGCGGATCTGCACCGGTTTTGATCACCTGATTCATATTCAACCACTTTCCTTGTTTATCGCGTCAATCCATTGCCCAATAACTGCTGTTGCTTTAAGTCACCAAGCAAGACTCTGCCCTCTGGTTTGAATTCCGTGCCGTAGCGCACCAGGCCAATACCGATGAGTTCGGCATCAATGGCGTAGCGCAATTCGCCTGGCATCGTTTGTTCCAGCAACGCCACCTCAATACGCTTAAGGCGCGGCTCGTACTTCAGCAACACGCTTGAAAAGGTGTGAAGTAGCTGATGCGCCGTGCCCGGCATCCCCTGCAGGATGCTCGTCATATCCGGTAGTCCATAATCGGGGATGTGCGCAATTGAGCCTGCACGGGTGTTGAGGATGCGCTGCAGATTATCCAGCACCGAAAGAATGACCTGATCCCGTTCGCTCACGGCATCGAGCGCCAGCCCGCCACTAAAATTGCCGTAAAGGATCTCATAAAGTGAAGGCATCATCAGGGTCTTTTAGCCTTTTCCGCGACCAGTGTCAGTGTACCGTCACCCAGCTCAATCACGCGCGCGCTGTCTGGATCGAGGTCATCGCGGGTAAGCAGCAGTCGCCACTTATTATCCTGCGAGTCTGGCGACAGGAACAGCCCGGCCACCGCCACGAATTCCGCCTTATCGTCCATCGGCATATCAATACTGACTGACTCACCCGGGCGGATGCGGATGTCCTTTTGTGCCAACAGGTCTGCCTTCAGAACCTGACTGTCAGCAGTGAATAGCGAGGGGTAGTCTGAGGCGTCAAAAGCGTGGCTGTCCTTCAGTTGCCAGATGCGCACCACGGTTGAGAGCGCAGCACCCTGCGCGTTGCGGTTTGCCCCTTCACGCGCGCGAAAATCGAGATGCAGTGTGCGTATTTGTTTGTAAAAAATGGATTTTGTTACGGAGACGGTACCCTCTGATACTTTCTGCGTCAGACCGCAGCCGCTGACGCTCAGTGCCAGCATAAGAGGGATAAGCGTTTTACCAGCGATAGTCGCCCTGTTCATCGGTTTCGATCCTTGAAGGTTGGACCCGGACGCGCTGATAGCGACCGAGCTGTATGGTTATCGGGTCAGACTCGCGGGAGTCCGTGATTTGTGTCAGAGGCAGCACCGCCGTGCGCCCCAGTTGCTGCGCCCCCTCTGCTCGGCAGCACAACTGCGCATCAGGCATCAGTGCGCGGTCAACGCAGAGCTCCAGTCGCGCATCCAGCTTTGCTCCCAGGTAGACGTGCAGCAACGCCATCAGGTCACCGTGCAGTTGCCCGCCGGGCAGCCAGCCCCGGACTTCCTCAGGGTTGTCGGTGAACAGCCTTAGCAAAACCTGACCGTTGACGTCAGTGGCATGCGTCCCCATCACCGGCCGATGCATCAGACTCACCGGGTGGCGCGTGCTCATATTCAGTATGGAGGACTGAGGAATGCGACGAGGATCCCAGGGCACGACATGCGCGCTTGTATCCGGTGCCAGCAGATTCACCAGAGAGGTAACGCCTTCCGCCGTGCGACCGGGCAACAACATCACCGGCAGCAACGCAAGGAATCGCGAGACCGGCGCCGCGATATTCTGCGCGCAGCCGCTTATCCCCAGACCCGCCAGCCCCAACAGGTACTGGGATGTCTCATCGGTGCCACCAGGAGCAAAAGTCGCCGGATAGGTGTATTTGCGCCAGATGCGGTAAAACTGCGTGGTCAGGCGGTGGCTGAAGATATCCAGGAAATCCTGCGTGGCCTCGTGCCCTTCGCGTTGGCGCGTCACATCATCAATGTAGTGCGTCGGCAGCGGAGACGCCGTGCCATAGAGCCCCATGAAATTTATGCGCACCGTGGGCGGCAGATGCGGATGAACAGGCTGCTCCGCACCACGTATTTCCCCTGCCGGGAAACCCATACCGGCATAAGGACGAAATCGCACCGGCTCGTGCCGCACCTGCCAGCTGCTGCCCGGCACGGGTGCCTCGGGGTCGCTCCTTTCCAGTAACTGGCAGAAACGGTAAAAATTCAGGTAAGGCAGCCGGTCGCCCAGCCGCGCGATTAGCCGGGCAGGCGCTGACTGTGATTCTCTTTCCACCGGATACATTTTCCTTCAGGCCGGATAATCAGGGAGAGCTGAATGAACTGGTTCATGTCCGCGTAAAGCGACAGGAAGCGGTTAAGCATCTCGCCGAACAGGTGTATATCGCCGTCACCGGTAAAACCGCTGCTGTCGAGCGTCACCTCAATGTCGAGACCGCGCAGCAGGTAACCAGACTCAAACCGTTGAAGGCGGTGATGCTGTACGTCAAGGATCGCATCCAGCCTGCGGTTGCAGAGTTCGTCATCCTGCCAGTTGTACAGCGCCAGCGTGCCGCGCAGCACTTCCGCATTGCTCATCATGTTAATGAAACCGGAACCGAGGTGGCTCAGCACCCGCCAGTGAAAGCGGTCTTCAGCTGGTGGATAGGCAGGAAGTGTCGGACGAGTCAGATTGCGCACCGTCACCGGGGTCTGCAGCACCTGTTCGCAGTGGTCCAATAGGGTGCTTTGCAGCGCGCGACGGGGAAGCTGACCGTTAATGCCGGTGATGCGCAGCGAGAGCGTATCGCGGGAAAGCTCATCCCCTTCCTCCCACTGCTGACCGCCGAGTATCAGCCAGGTGTCGTGCATCCCGGTCACACCTTTTCGAACGCGCGTATGAAAATAGCGCTCAGGTGCGAGGCGCCGCATCATGCCGCCCCGATGCCGGAAGCTGGTGAACGGAACGTATTCAGCCGCGCCTGCCAGGCCCGTACCGCTGACCGCATCCACTGAGTAAATCTCGGTGTGTCCGTCCTGCAGGCGCTTCGCGCGCAGCATGTATTCGCTCTCCAGTCCGTTAACCGTCAGCGGGTCCGCTTCCAGCGTGAAGAGGTTAATCACCGGTACGCAGTGCAGTTTCAGGGAAGCATCGGTCACCGGCAAATCACTCGGCCACGCCTCACTGAACACCACCTCAATATCGAACCCCGCGAGCCCGGGTGGAAAATGGATAGCTTCCAGTCCGTTCAGGGTCACAAAGCGAAACTTCTCCGGGAAGGTGAAGTACTCCAGCAGCAACTGATAACCGCTGAAGGCACTGTCACCCTTTGGCCAGAGTCTGTCGTCCTCACCAAATCCACCCGGGGTGAACCAGGCGTTGAGGGCGATACGCTCCTGCTGCCCGGCCAGGCGGACGTATATCGCGGCCTGACGGCGAGTCAGCCTCTGATGCAGCGCCGTCGCCACGGGCACGTCTTCTCCCAGCCACAGGCTAAGATGACGCAGGTCACACTGGCGCCAGTCCGCCTGCCCGCTACTGGTCATTCGCAGGCGCAACACGGAGCGCCCGTCCGGCTCGGTGCCCATGGTCACGCCGGAAACCGACAGCGGATTAAGCGTTATCGGTTTTGTGGTGCGATAGCGGCAGACAGTATTTTTCGGCCCCACGGGGCGGGAATACACCTCCAGCCCTGCGGGAGCGGTTTCCGCCATTTTCATTTTTGGCAAATCAGGCGAGAGAGCCACCACGCTGAGTGAAGGGATCGTGCGCAGATAATGCGGCCAGAGCATGCTGACCAACCCTTCGGTCAGCTCCGGCAGGTCATCGTCAATTTTCTGACGCAGCCGACCGACGGAAAAGGCAAATCCTTCAAGCAGGCGTTCCACAAACGGATCTGGCGTGCCTGCGCGGTCCAGGTTGAGCATGGCAGCGCGATCGGGGTGAGTTTCGGCGAATTCTTTTGCGGCGTCGCGCAGATAGCGCATTTCGTTATCGTAATAGCGCAGGGTTAAGTCTTTCATATTCTGACAAACCGCCCTTATTTAAACGAACCTACATCAATCATAAACTTGAGAAACGTCAGCGATATCGGGAAGAAAATGATGTCCGCCGCAGCCGCAACAGGGGTGAGAACCACATTGGTCAGAATATTATCGGCATGAATGTCGGTGACTTGCTTATTAGCCCACAGTTCGATTTTATACTGACTAACGGTTTTAGTCTGCTGAGCGCCTCTGAAATTGAGGCTTTCTTCAGGAATGATGACTCCTTTTATTTTTATATTGCTGATACATATATTATCAGAATAATGAAATCCAATTGACTGCATGTCCTTTGCTTCACAGGGGCTGATCATTCCCGAATGACTCCGGGCAATCACCTCAAAACCACCTTCGAAACTCGCCACTGAACGTTTAGTGGCGGGAGACACGAGAGTCAGTTTTATTTTGTTATCGTTTTCCTTCAGTTCAAGTTGATATCGGCTGTGTAATGCATCTGTTTCCAGAAGATGCTCTCCTCCCACCGTCACCACGTAGATATTTTCCTTACCCGAAAACGCCAGCCCATCAGGCGGAATGTCAACAGGATAGCTCACCCCATCATTGACCACTGATGCCTGAAGTCCTTTATATCGGTATACGCCATCGATATTATCACTGGCTATTTTTTTGTATTTCATTTTTTGTGATGTCGGTGGATTAACTCCCCACAGCAGAACGGTGCAGCCACACAGACTTAAAATAGCAAGGGCACATAACAGGTGCCTGATTGATGTCATCATTCCTTTGGACCATTTGTATTAAATTAAAGAGAGATGTGAAACTGAATTAAGAAAATAATACCGCTGCACGTGCAGCATCTATATTCACCAGTCCGGCCAGCAGTTTTTCAATTTCGGGCTGAATGCGGGTTTTATCCGTTTCACTCCGGCGCGCGCGGAGCAGTTTCAGCCTGCGCGATTTGACTTCAAACAGCAGAGACGGCTCCCATTCGCCCAGCGTCATGCTATCCGCGTTGCAGTCCAGCGCTGCCAGTAGATGAAGCGCCATTTCCTGACGTCCAAATTGTTCAGCGATTCTGGCCATCAGCAAACGCAATAACCACTGCTGGCGAGGTGACGTGATGCCGGGCCGCTGCTGCAGCCAGGCCAGCGCAGCCTCAATGCCCTCCCTGTCTGCCAGATCAGTGGCTTCACTCTCCAGCTGCAGCACATCATCTTCTGCGCCATCAGGCACAGAGACAGTTTCCGAGCCAAACACATCAGCAGGCATCAGCACATGCTGCTGTATCCAGCCCAGCGTGACTTCATCGGCAAACGGCGTTCCGTCGCTGAAGGCCAGCGTCTCCAGCCCGTTCAGTCTAGACAGAAGACCTTTAAGGTCGTCCAGAACAATTGCCGCAAGCGTCGCATTACCCGAACGCAATTGCGCCTGGTGCTGATACCACTGCAAGTCGAGCCAGAAGTGGTTGCCGCCCCGGCTGAACAGGCTGTCAGCCTGCTCGGCCAGTTCAGCCCAACTCTGCTGCAGCCACAGGCGCTTAAGCTGCGCGCGCTGATCTGGCTTGGGTGGCTCAATGCGGCTTTTGCCGTCGCCGGACAACGGCGGCAGCTGGCTGAGGGTGTCATGCCGGATGGTTTTCATCAGCCGGTGCGCGGCCAACCATCCGCCTGGCTGGTCGCGCAGATATGCGGCAAGCGTTCGCGCCTGGTCCAGCAGGTCACGCCCGGAACTAATGGCAGCCAGCATGGGGGCAGCTGACGACGACGAGTGCGACTCCGGACTGTCTGATGCCGTCTGTGGCACCACCGCATCAGGGCCGCCCGCTCTCAGCAGCCGGGCCTCCAGCGCGCCGTAAAGCCCCCCCAGGCCTGCCCCGCCCTGTGCGCCACAGGCGTCTTCAATAACCAGCAACGCCGCCACGGTTCGCTGCGCCGACGATGTCGTCACTTCGGGATAAAGCGTCAGCGTGTCCAGCACGCGTGCACTGGCGGGAAAGCCCAGCGCCGCCTCACGACTGCGCGCCCGCTGTGGATGCAGAGCGTCACCAAAGCGCTGCAGAAGGCCGGCTAGCAGGGCCAGGCCGTCAGCGAATCCTTCTTCACCGTCTCGTTGTAGTCGCGCCCAGCAGTACCAGACCGCTACACGGATGTCTTTAGCTTCCCTGGTCAGCACCTGCTCCGCCAGCGCACAGATAAGCGCCGTGTCCGCGCCGGACAGCCGGTTCATCTCTTCTTGCATCTGCTGGAAAGCATCGTTGTAGGTCGGGTCTTCGCCGACTGAGTGGGTGTCCGCCAGGGGCTTCAGCCACGG
>NZ_JZRH01000065.1:0-433 GCF_000963985.1 Pantoea sp. BL1
CGGGCGCCATTTATTTGGCAACATAATGCAACAATAGCCGCCGCCTGTACCGGGGACGCGATAACCATTCACAGAAAACCAATTAATATCTTGCCCAGCAACATGGTTTATCGCACCCAGATTCCCGGCACTTGATTCACCTGCATTTGACTGATCGCAGCCCACTAAAATCATCAGGCTGCTAAATACAGCTAATCGGATAAATTTTAGGAATACACAGGGCTCGCCAACATTGATATTTATTTTTCGCATGTCGCTGGCTCCTGCATATCAGTGGGCTCTTTAATCGGGTATGTATCCGCACCATAGCTGGCTATACCGGCATAAACTTTGACCTGACGGCAGGGCAGAAAATGAACGGTGATCCCTGCGCTTTCATCGTATTCTGGAATTGGGACATCAGCACTGTACTGACGATATTTTGCTTTATGTT
>NZ_JZRH01000066.1:0-9928 GCF_000963985.1 Pantoea sp. BL1
CTTTCGGGGTTCACTTCATACGGTACGCCCATAACCTGTCGAAAGTCGGTAATGGCTTATTTATCACCCATCGCATCAACCGCTTCTTTGGCCTTTGTCGCCAGCGCCGTGTTCACGTTGTTCTGATATGACGTGGCTTCAGAGGGATAGGCTTTGATGTTTTTGGCATACAGCGCGATGTTCATGTTGTTATCCCAGGCCTTCTGCGACACCAGCACGTTCTCTGGATAGCCTTTGGCATCGATTTCACGCTGCACGGCGGTTTTCACCACCTCTTCGGGCAACGCCGGGAAGTATTTACGTGCAATGGTCACCGACTCAGCCGGATGCTTGTAGATAAAGCGCGAGGCCTGTTCAAAGGCAGTCACGACGGCCTGCGCGGCCTGTGGATTCTTATCGATATATTGTTGCGTGGTCGTCAGGCTGGAGAAGGCAAACGGATACCAGGATTGTGCGGCGGAGAACGAGTAAGCCACATGCAAGCCGTTTTGCTTTTCGGCCATGGTGACCTGTGGCTCCGCCGCTAACGCGTAATCTGCACGACCTGCCGCCACCGCCGGGATTTCATTACCAATCGCCACATGCACCAGCTTCACGTCTTTGAGGTTGTTCTGTTTGATCAGATAACTCATAAACGCCCAGGTGGTATCAGGTTGCGGGCTGGTCACCACACGTTTCCCCGCGAGCAGTGACAAATTGTCCTGCAAGGAAGCCGCTTCTTTGCCGAAGATGAAGATGGTTGGCGCGTTCTGTACTCCGGCCACCACCACGCCTTTACCGCCGTTTTCACGGGTTTTAGGTACAAACACCGGATCCTGAATCGAGAAATCTGCCGAGCCGCCAATCACCGCCGCCCAGGATTGCGCCCCACCGCCGCCGGTACTGATTTTGACATCAACGCCCTGCTGTTTAAAAAAGCCCTGCTCTTGCGCCACATACAGCGGCAGATAGAGCAGCGATTGAAACGCCTGGTTGATGCGCACCGGCGTGTCAGCCGCGTGCGCACTCACCAAAGAAGCCAGACAAACTGCGGCAGAGATCGTAGCTAAACGGAATTTTTTCATGATTATTTCCTGTCCCAGGAGAGAATGAGGCGTTCAATAAATGCCACCAGCGCGTTGAAACACAGCATCATCAGCATGACCAGCACGATGCCAGCCAGCACAATGTTCATACCGAAATTGGAGCTACCCAGCAGGATCATGTGACCCACGCCGCTATCCGAAGAGATGTATTCACCCACGATGGCGCCCACCAGTGCGAAGCCAACGTTGAGGCGTAAGCCTGACAGCACCCACAACATCGCGGATGGCACCACCAGCTTGAAGAAGATGATGCCGCGTCCGGCGTTGAAGGATCGCAATAGGTTGATGAGGTCAGGATCGGTGCTCATCGCGCCTTTATAAGAGGTGGTCAGCGACACCACCACGCAGGAAAATGCCACAATCACCACTTTGGAAAGCATCTCCGTGCCGAACCAGATGATGGTCATCGGCGCAATCGCCAGCACCGGGATTGAGCCAATGGCAGCGATAAACGGCGCAGCCAGGTCAGAGATAAAACGCGAATACCACAGCAGCAGGCCGAGGATTGAGCCGCCAATCGCGCCCACGGCAAACCCCACCAGGGTTCCAACGGCGGTGACGCGCACATCGGTCACCATTTCACCGGACTGGAAGCGCTGGACCAGCACCTCCCACACCTGCGAGGGGCTGGAGAACAGGAAAGCGTTGATGTTGCCACTGCGCACACCGAGTTCCCACCCTCCCAGCAGCATCACCACAATCGCCACCTGTAAGAACAGCAGCGTGTAGCGGCGTGCGTTAGCAGAGCGGAAAAAGGTTTCTCGCGAACTGCGATTGGCCGTCGCCGCAACCGTGGGGCGTGTAGACACTGAGTTCATTGTCATGTCGTCCTCTCGTTAGTTAACCGGCTCAGGCTGGATGCCGATGCTGCGCCAGATATGCTCGTAATACTCATTGAAACGCGGCGACAGGCGGCGTTCGGGAATCGACAGGCTCTCCGTGCCCAGATCGACCTCAATCTCCTGCACAATTTCACCGGGACGCGCCTTCATCACATAGACGCGATCCGACAGCGTGACCGCCTCTTCGATATCATGCGTAATGAAGATCACCGTCTTGTGCTGCTCTTTCACCACACTCAGCAATTCACTTTCCAGCGAAATTTTGAGCGGGTAGTCCAGCGCTTTATAAGCCTCATCCATCAGGATGATTTCCGGGTTGGTGACCATGGTGCGCATCAATGCCACACGCTGTTTCATCCCGCCGGAAAGCTGCGACGGATACTTCTGCTCGTAACCGGTCATCTTGTAGAGCTCGAACAGTTCACGCGCTTTCGCTCGTGCCTGCGCTTTGGGCATGCCGCGCACCTCCAGCCCGAGGATCACGTTGTCGATCACCGTACGCCACGGAAACAGCAGGTCTTTTTGCAGCACGTAACCAAGTTCTGGTGACGGTGTGCCGGTGGTTTCGCGATTCTTCAGCAGAATGCTGCCGCTGTCCGGCATCAACAGCCCGGTGATGATGTTGAACAACGTCGATTTGCCGCAGCCGCTGGGTCCGACAAAAGAGACGAATTCATTGCGATTGGCGTGGAAGTTGAGGTTACGCAGCACCGTCACCTCCCCTTCCGGCGTGGGATAGCTTTTGTGGATGCCAGCGGCTTCCAGAACTTTACTCATGGTTTTCCCCCAAAGGTCGCGCGTGGCGATTGTGAACCGTCAGCGGCGAAGGCGGGGCCTGCACCGGAATGTAATCTTTTAGGAAGTGATAGCCGAGATAGTCACTGCTGCGGGCGCGCAGAATGGCGGATTGCACCTCAACACGGGCAATCGCCATACCTTCCGTGGTGCCACTGTCGGCGACGATATGACCGAGCGGATCGATGATGCGGCTGTGGCCGTGATAGTGAAGATTGCCGTGCTGGCCGCACAGATTGGATTCGATCATCCAGCACTGATTTTCCAGCGCGCGCACGCGGCCAAACAGCGTGTAGCTATCGACCATCGGATCGGCATCGCCTGCACTGCCATCGCCCGCATAGCCCC
Source organism: Pantoea sp. BL1 (assembly GCF_000963985.1). Classification (NCBI taxonomy): domain Bacteria; kingdom Pseudomonadati; phylum Pseudomonadota; class Gammaproteobacteria; order Enterobacterales; family Erwiniaceae; genus Pantoea; species Pantoea sp. BL1. The sequence continues at coordinate 3,071 of NZ_JZRH01000066.1, forward strand.
ATGCGGTGGGCATGATCATGATGTCTGCGCCTTTTAGCGCCAGCTCGCGGGTGCTTTCCGGGAACACTTTGTCGTAACAGATCAACATGCCAATGCGGCCAATTGGCGTAGGAAATACCGGGAAATCGCTGCCGGGATAGTAAACATGTTTCTCATCGCCCGGCTGATGCACTTTGCGATATACGCCGATTAAACCCTCTGGCCCCAATAGCACCGCGCTGTTAAACAGCACTTCGGCACGTTCAGGATGGCGCTCGGTCATGCCAAAAACCACATGCAAGCCCAGTTGCGTGGCGAGCTTTTGCATTGCCTGCACGCTCTCACCTTCTGTCACCACTTCGGCTTGCGCCATTTGCCACGCCACTGCTTCACCGTTCCAGTTGAGCGTATCCGGCAGATAGCCTTGCAAAACCTGCTCCGGAAACACCACCAGCTCGGCACCTGCCTGTGCCGCCTGTTCCATCCAACTCAGCAGGTTGTTGAGGTTACGGGCTTTATCGTAAAACGCGGGCAGCGTAATGCTGGCGATGGTGGTTATGTTCATAGCAGCTCCCAGAAGTTTTCTTTTAAACTGCTACTCTGCTCACATTTAGACCAATACAATTTTCTTATGTGATAATTTTTATCATATGTGAGAAATTAACTGTCCAGTTCACTCAGCAGAAGAATCATTGCCAATGAAAACCACCCGACAGCATGAAGCCTCCGGGCTGGGCGCCGCCTTAACCGGCGAACAAGATTTTGGACTGCGAATCAAAACGATACGTCAGGCGCGAGAATTGACGCTGGAGCAGGTCGCCGAGTTGAGTGGCGTCTCGATTTCGACGCTCTCGAAGATTGAAAAAGGTCAGGTCTCCGCTTCATTCGATACCATTGCCAAGATTGCCAGCGCGTTTGATTACTCTCTGGCAGAACTGTTCGCCGAAGAGTTGCCCCTGCCTTCGGTGGCGAGCACCGCCATTCAGGGCCGCCGCACTTACACACTGGCCGGTAAAGGATTGGCCTTTACCAATCCCTATTTTCGCTATGAAGTGCACGCCGCCGAACTGCTGGTGAAAGGGATGATCCCGGTGGTGATGGGAATTGAGACACGCGAGTTGCCGCCGCCGGAAGCCTGGTCTCAACATGCCGGTGAAGAGTTCATTTATGTTTTGTCAGGCGAAGTGATGTTGCATACGCAACTCTACGCACCGCTGCGGCTGGCGCATGGTGACAGCGCCTACATCGACAGTACGATGCGTCATACCTTTGTACGGCTCAGTGAAGAAGCCGCCAGCCTGATTTCCATTTGCCAGACCGAAACGCTGGATATTGAGGATTTGACGCGCGGCGGCTGATCAGAGCCTTCCCGCCGCGCCAGCAAACACAGTAAACTGACCGTCGATTACCCCACAAAAGGAGCTTCAGCTATGGCACGGGAACACCACTATCAGGTCACGGTCCGCTGGACCGGCAATCGCGGCACCGGCACCTCCTCTTACACCGCTTACGATCGTAACAGTGAGATGCTGGCAGACGGCAAACCCACGACGCCTTTGAGCGCCGATCCGGCCTTTCGTGGCGACGCCACGCGCTGGAATCCTGAAGAGTTATTGCTGGCTTCGGCCTCAGCCTGTCACAAGCTGTGGTATCTGCACCTGTGCGCGGACGCGGGCATTGTGGTGGAAGCTTATGAGGATGTCGCGGAAGGCACCATGGTGGAAGGGGCGCGGGGTCGTTTCACGCAGATCACGCTGAAGCCGCATATTACGCTGCGCGATCCGACAGATGCGGATCGCGCGCGTGAGTTACATCATCAGGCACATGAAGCCTGTTATGTGGCGAATTCACTCAACTTCCCGGTGAATTGCGAGCCGACGTTTGCCTGATCAGGCGGCGCCGGCCAATGGCGGTTGCGGCGGTACCCACAGCCGCACTCCATTTCGTCCGGCGCGTTTTACCTCGTATAACGCTTCATCTGCATGGCGTAGCCAATGGCGCAAAGACTCGGCATTGGCGGCTGAAGCAATGCCGATGCTCACCGAACAGCGAAACTCTGCCGACGCCGGCAGGCGCACCTGGGCGATTTTTTCCTTTAAGCGATTTGCCAGCGCAACCACCGACTCATCGGTCGCGTGATGCACAATCACACCCAGCTCATCGCCGCCGAAACGCGCGGGAATATCCTGTAATCCCACATGATTGCGAAGCAGCGCTGATATCTCAGCCAGCAAAAAATCCCCGGCTTCGTGGCCCCAGGTATCGTTCACCGACTTGAAATAATCGAGATCCATCAGCAACAGATAGCCCGCACTTTCGCCACGACGCGTACTCAGGAATTCACTCTCCAGGCGGCGTTCAAACAGACGGCGGTTAGGGATTTCCAGACCAGGGTCCATTAACGCGATACGCTCCAGCTCCCGGTTTCGTTTACGCAATTGCCAGGTCAAATTATAAGACGTCACGCTCAGTACCAGCATATAGCAGGTCGCCAGCGGCAATGTCAGCCAGACGGTTTGCGGGCTGAATGCGAGATGGACGCCCGCGCCATCCACCAGCCAGACCATAACGAAAGCGCAGAGGAACGCCTGCATGGCAGCGATTAACTGCGCTGCGCCCCCTGCCGCATAACGATCCGAGGCCAGCACGGCCATGATAATGAACGAAGGAAGCGGACTGAGCGCCATCAGCGCCACCCAAATCCCACCGAATGCCGCGTCCAGCGTTAAGTTATGGCGTTCGGTGCCGGTGGAGTCTTCTGCACGCAATGCCCGGCGATAAGCCACCCACGGCCAGATAAACGCATTGATAAATAACAGGGCGCTGAACGCCACACCGCGATTCATCTCCATCAATACCGAGAGAATCGGGAAGAAACATAAAATTGTGCCAAGCTGGCGCATGATAAACATACGACGCACGAAGCGCTGCGAACGCCGCTTCAGATGGCTATCATCAGGTGAGTAATAATTCATTCACTGGAAAAATCTGATCGACAAGAAATGCAGTTTAACGGGAAAAACAGCGAGCGGAGCGCTTTATTTTAAGAATTTTTACCTTGCGCTTAACAACTGCGCAAGCTTCGTTAGTTTTCTGTAAAGCTATCGCCCAAATTTACGCGCGGCGGCCAAACAACATACAACGGCTGCCGTCACCGCCAGCATCGATGGATTGATGGATTCATGGAGCAATAAAGCCGAAAAACTGAGGCCAAAGAAAGGCTGTAATAGCTGAAGTTGACCTACGCTGGCGATGCCACCGGCTGCCAAACCTCTGTACCAAAAAATGAAACCAATCAGCATACTGAACAGCGATACATAACCTAAAGCCCACCATGCTGACGCCTGAACAGGTGAAAAACGCATAGGAACAGTCATCACTGTTGCCAGCAGCATGATCGGCAGTGAAAGAATCAGTGACCAGCATATGACCTGCCAGCCGCCCAGATGACGAGTAAGCATCGCGCCTTCCGCATAACCCAGGCCACAAACTAACGTCGCTGCGAGCATCAGGATATCACCGGTAAGTGAAACCGCGGCACTTTGCGCCAGCGCAAATCCCATGACCAATAGACACCCGATAGTGGAAAAGAACCAGAATGCTCTTCGTGGTCGTTCGCCTCCGCGAATGACAGCAAAAAACGCGGTAGACATTGGAAGCAATCCGATAAAAACGATGGAATGTGCGGAGCTGACATGCTGTAACGCCAGTGCAGTGAGCAAAGGAAAACCTACTACGACACCGAGTGCGACGATAAACAAGGAGAAAAGCTGGCTGAGGGCAGGCCTGCGTTGCCTTAGAGCGAAAATCAGCAGAAGCGCCAACATTCCCGCTATGGAAGCACGCATGAAGGTTAGGAAGAAGGGGTCAAAACTTTTTACTGCCACGCGCGTAGCCGGTAATGACCCACTAAAAATAATCATCCCGATGAATCCGCTTATCCATCCTTTTAATCCAGAATTGCAAGCGTGACACACGCTTGTGTTGCTGCTACTTGCCATAAACGCCACCTTGATTCATTGACTTACCCACCGTTGACGCTTCAGAGCGTAAATGACAGCATTAAAGACAATCAAAAAATTGTCATGGATACATTAGATGAAGGCCCGCTATAAAGTCATCGTTGATGAATTCGCCAGCGCGATACAACTCGGCCATTTGCCCGCAGGGACACGATTGCCCACGCACAGAGCTCTCGCCAGTCAACGCGCTATCTCATTAGCCACCGCAACACGTATTTACAATGAGCTGGAAGCCATGGGGCTGGTGAGCGGAGAAACAGGTCGGGGAACCTTTGTCAGGGAAATTTTGCGCCCACTGGGATCAGGTGATGACCAACAGCGAGTTGCACCAGATGTATTAGATCTGAATTTCAATACCCCTTCCCTGCCAGAGCAAGCTGACCGACTACGCAGTGCGCTGCGACAACTTGCGACACGCGGTGACATCGAATCGTTATTGCGCTATCAGCCTTATGCCGGGCGTTTGAACGACCGTGAAGCGGTTGCCTTTTACCTGAGCAATATGGGTCTTGTTCCGCAAGCCGAAAACGTTCTCATCGTTAACGGCGCGCAACATGGTTTGGCGATAACCGTAATGGGTTTATTGAGACCGGGTGATGTTGTCGCGGTTGATGCTCTGACTTATCCGGGCTTTAAGGTGTTGGCCAGCCTGTACCATCTGGAGCTAGTCCCTATCCCAGTCAATCCTTCAGGCCCTGATCTTGTGGCTTTGGAAACAGTCTGCCAAAGCAGGCGGGTTCGCGCCATTTACACCATGCCTACATTGCATAATCCGCTGGGGTGGGTCTTGAACAATGATCAAAGAGAAAAAATCAGCTCAATCGCGCGAAAATACAATTTGCTGATCATTGAGGATGCTGCTTACGCCTACCTCGCTCAAACGGCGCCAGCACCACTGGCGTATTACGCTCCTGAACGTACGATATATGTCACTGGTTTTTCTAAGAACGTGGCGACGGGGTTGAGAGTTGGTGCCGTAGTGTGTCCTGCGGAACATCGTGATGCACTGGAACGCGCGATTCGCGCCACTAGCTGGAACACACCCGCATTAATGACTTCCATCCTCTGCGACTGGTTGCGAGAGGGTTACATTGCTCAACTTGAGGAAGAGAAACGAAATGATGCCCAGCAACGTCAGGCCCTGGCGCGAAAGATCTTGCACACTTTTACCTGCTATGGCCATCTGAATGCGTATTTTATCTGGATTGTATTACCCGGTGAGGCTCGGGCGGAGCGCGTCATGAAACGTTTACTGCAGAGTGGGATTTCGGTATCAACCGCAGAACCTTTCAGCACTTCCTCCATCGTACCGCAGGCTATCCGACTGGCGCTGGGGTCTGTAAGCCTGCATGAGTTGCAATCTGCATTAAGAGAAGTAAAGGAAGCGATTCATTTTGAAGAGGGTTTGTAAAACGAAGCGTGGTTTTCAGCCACTCGATAATTAAAACTTTGAACCCACAGCGATTTTCAGCAGCAGATTAGCACCAGCGGTTGTCACAATAACGGCCAGACCGCAGGATGTTCACTGACCTTTGTTGATAGGAAAACGTCATGTCTCTTTCTGCGGCACACAAACGCGTGCTCATTGCCGGATCCGTCGGCAATTTTATTGAGTGGTATGAATTCGCCGTTTACGGTTTTATGGCCACGCTGATGGCTAAAAACTTCTTCCAGCTTGAGGGCGAAAGTGCCCTCACCAGTCTGATCCTGACCTATGCAGCATTCGCCGTGGCTTTCTTTTTCCGCCCGTTAGGCGCGATTCTGTTCGGCAGGCTTGGCGATCGCTATGGACGCAAACCGGTGCTGATCGCTGTGCTGATTTTGATGACGCTCGCCACAGTCGCGATGGGTCTGGTGCCGGTTTACGCCTCGATTGGCGTTGCCGCACCGCTGCTGATTACCGCGTTACGCATCCTGCAAGGGTTGTTTGCTGGCGGAGAGTACGGCGGCGCAGTTTCACTGATGACGGAGTTTGCGCCTCCCGGCAAGCGCGGCTTTTACGGCGCCTGGCAGTCTCTGACCGTGGCGTTTGGCCTGCTGGCAGGCGTGGCCGTGGTGGCCGTTTTGCCGCTGATGGTAGGAGATGCGGCAATGAGTGCCTGGGGCTGGCGCATTCCTTTCCTGCTCGCACTGCCTCTTGGAGCGATTGCACTTTGGCTACGGTCTGGCTTAGAAGAGTCTCCACAGTTTGAGCAAGCAACAGATGCAGAAAGCGCGTCGGTCAGCGCCACTGTGCGCGCCATTGTGCTGGGAATCGGACGACTGATGGTGTGGTCCGCAGCGGGCTATACCTATCTGGTGATCATGCCCACCTATTTACAGGCTGCGCTGCATACCGGCTTCAACCAGGCGCTGCTGATTGCGGTGATTTCTAATCTCGGTTTTGCAGCCACCATCCTGCCTGCGGGTATTCTGAGCGATCGCGTGGGACGGCGCACAGTGATGCTACTGGCGACCTTCTTGTTGCTGGTGCTGGCATTCCCGCTGCTGAAAGTACTACAAGACCCACAAAATGGCTTGCTGATCAAAGCAGCTGTGGTGTTTGTCGCGGGTGCCTTGGTTGGCATGCTTGCAGGTCCCGGCCCCGCGATGCTGGCGGAAATGTTCCCAACGCGTGTGCGCTATACCGGGCTTGGATTAGCCTACTCACTCTCAAATGCGCTGTTTTCCGGTTGTGCGGGGCTGATTATTACCGGATTGATGAAGCAGACGGGTAATGCAGATATTCCGGCGTGGTATGTGATGGGCACCGCGCTGGTGAGTTTCGTGGCGCTGTTAACGTTAAATAAAGACGATCACAGCAGGCCACTTTAAAAAAAGAAGGCGGCCATCAAGCCTAATGCCAGTCAGTTAAGCC
>NZ_JZRH01000067.1:0-1229 GCF_000963985.1 Pantoea sp. BL1
TCCCGCGCCACTTTTTCAATGGCGGGTTTAACGCCATCTTCCCAGGCCTGACGGGTGAACATGCCGGGCACCACTTCATCGGTGGTAAACAGGCGACCCGCATCCGTATCGCCGGTCATGTCTGCCAGGCGCATATCCGCATACTGTCGGGCGACCTGTGAGAGCACCCGCTGATACTGGCGGGACTCGCTGTTGGTTACCCCCATCTGACGTACCAGCAGGGTGCGCACCTGCCTGACCAGCTCCGGGTCTGCTTTCAGCGCCCATTCGGGGTGAGAGATGAGATTCTCTGCATAGAAAGCCAGCAGCGGACTGCCGGCGCCCTGCCAGTACGCGTTATCCAGACCCTGCCGCTGCACCCAGTTCTGCATCAGCGACTGGCTGAACCAGCTGGGGTCCATACGTTCAGGGCGTGTCAGCATCAGATACAGCCTGAGCTGCGTGTAGGCCTGCTTTGACTGCGTTTCGCGCAGCGGGCTGTCGGGTGCGAGTGCCGCATAGGCTTTCAGTGCGCCAAAGAGCTGTAAGGCTGCGGCGTCGCGCAGCAGAGGCAGTGCTGCCTCACGGTAACGCGGCCAAAGGGCAGACAGCAGTTCTTCGTTCTGGCTCAGTCCGAGGCGGCTGTACCAGGGCATACCATGCTCCTGCCAATACTGTAATTGCCCGATGGTGTCCTGAAACACACCCAGTGCGGCAAGCCGCTGCTTTAAAGACTGACTGCTGTCTGAAGCGTTTCCAGCCACCTGAACGGCATCACTGATAACGCTGCGACTGGCGGCGAAAGAGACCAGCATTCCGGCTCCCCACAGAACCACCAGCGCACAGGCAGCAGCAGCGGAAATCCGGCTCCAGTGCAGACCATAGCGGAGCGGGCGAAGATGGGCAGGCAGTTCGTTTGAAGACGCAGGCAGCGCATCCCAGCGGTTATCACGTCTCCAGTGGTGCGGTATCGTACCTGCCGTATCTTCCGACTGCGGGCTGAACACCATCCCCGCCAGCGGCAGAGACCCATGAACCTTCTGCAGCGGAAAAAGCAGCGCAGTTATTGATTCCGGCACACGCGCCAGCTGGTCCGCGAGGCTCAGCAAAAAGTGATGCTGCGGCGAGTCCGCCACCTGCTGGGTCCCCTGCGCGATGAGGTCCGCCGCCAGTGCCGCGAGCAATGCATCGTGTTGATTGGTTGTGGAAGTCTGGAACCCCACGGCCTGTGTTATACGGCCAGCCTGCCC
>NZ_JZRH01000068.1:0-1797 GCF_000963985.1 Pantoea sp. BL1
TCATGGATATTCGTAAAATTAAGAAACTGATCGAACTGGTAGAAGAGTCTGGCATCTCCGAGCTGGAAATCTCTGAAGGCGAAGAGTCAGTTCGTATCAGCCGTTCACCTGCGAACGCTGGCTACCCGGTCATGCAACAGGCTTACGCTGCGCCAGTGATGCAGCAGCCTGCTCTGGCGACCGCCGTTGCACCTGCAGCCGCTGCGCCGGCTGAAGCCGCTAAGCCGGAAATCACCGGCCACATCGTGCGTTCGCCGATGGTCGGCACTTTCTACCGTACCCCAAGCCCGGATGCGAAAGCCTTCGTGGAAGTGGGCCAGAAAGTCAACGCAGGCGATACCCTGTGCATCGTTGAAGCGATGAAAATGATGAACCAGATCGAAGCTGATAAATCCGGCGTTGTGAAGGCGATCCTGGTGGAAAGCGGCCAGCCGGTTGAATTTGACGAGCCGCTCGTCGTCATCGAATAACGAGGCGAAGCATGCTGGATAAAATTGTCATTGCTAACCGCGGTGAGATCGCTCTGCGTATTCTCCGCGCGTGTAAAGAATTAGGCATCAAGACCGTTGCGGTTCACTCAACCGCTGACCGCGACCTGAAGCACGTGCTGCTGGCAGACGAAACCGTCTGCATCGGTCCGGCTCAGTCGGTCAAAAGCTACCTGAACATCCCTGCACTGATCTCCGCCGCCGAAATCACCGGCGCCGTGGCGATCCACCCGGGCTACGGCTTCCTCTCTGAGAATGCCGATTTCGCCGAGCAGGTTGAGCGTTCAGGCTTTATCTTCATCGGTCCGAAAGCTGACACCATCCGCCTGATGGGCGACAAAGTGTCTGCGATCACCGCGATGAAGAAAACCGGCGTACCGACCGTGCCAGGATCTGACGGCTCGCTGACCGATGACATGGATAAAAACCGTGCCATTGCCAAACGCATCGGCTACCCGGTCATCATCAAAGCCTCCGGCGGCGGCGGCGGTCGTGGTATGCGCGTGGTGCGCAGTGAAAAAGATCTGGAACAATCCATCGGCATGACGAAAGCGGAAGCCAAAGCGGCTTTCAACAACGACATGGTCTACATGGAGAAATTCCTTGAGAACCCACGCCATATCGAAATTCAGGTGATGGCCGACGGTCAGGGCAACGCTATCTATCTGGCGGAACGTGACTGCTCGATGCAGCGTCGCCACCAGAAAGTGGTCGAGGAAGCACCAGCGCCGGGCATCACGCCGGAACTGCGTCGCTTTATCGGCGAGCGCTGTGCGAAAGCCTGTATCGATATCGGCTACCGCGGTGCGGGTACCTTCGAGTTCCTGTACGAAAACGGTGAGTTCTACTTCATCGAGATGAACACCCGTATTCAGGTGGAGCATCCGGTGACCGAGATGATCACCGGCGTGGATTTGATCAAAGAGCAGCTGCGTATTGCTGCCGGTCAGCCGCTGTCAATCAAACAGGAAGACGTGGTGGTACGCGGTCATGCGGTGGAATGCCGTATCAACGCCGAAGACCCGAACACCTTCCTGCCAAGCCCGGGCAAGATCACCCGTTTCCACGCGCCAGGCGGTTTTGGCGTGCGCTGGGAATCGCACATCTATGCCGGCTACAGCGTGCCGCCGTACTACGATTCCATGATCGGCAAACTGATCACCTACGGTGACACCCGTGAAGTGGCCATCGCGCGTATGAAAAATGCGCTGGCGGAACTGATCATCGACGGCATCAAGACCAACGTCGAGCTGCAGATGAAAATCATGTCCGACGAACATTTCCAGCAGGGTGGCACCAACATCCACTA
>NZ_JZRH01000069.1:0-1153 GCF_000963985.1 Pantoea sp. BL1
CTGATGGATAATCAGGGCAGCAGCAGTATGAGCCTGCGCACCTTCCTGACGCGCGTCACGCAGGTGCGTCTGCGCCTGCAGCAGGTCACCAACGCGGCAGACCCGCAGGCGATGACGCAGACGCTGGCGCAGACGGTGTTCCAGGGGAAAACCGTTGACTTCACTGACACCCGCGACTACGGCAGCCTGGTCGCCGCCGGACTCGGGCAGGAATGGAGCGGTTTTGGTCAGACGGTGTTTGTGCGTCCGATGGAGCAGGCCTGGCAGCAGGTGCTGAGGCCGGCAGCGGAAAGCCTGAACGCCCGGTGGCAGCAGGCGGTGGTGAACGAGTGGAACAGCGCGTTTGGCGGACGTTATCCGTTTAAAAACGTCAGCAGCGAGGTGTCACTGCCGCTGCTGGCAAAATATCTGAACGCGGACAACGGCCGCATCACCCGCTTCCTGCAGTCGCGTCTGAGCGGCGTACTGCACCGCGAAGGCACCCGCTGGGTACCGGACAGCATCAACGCCCAGGGGCTGACGTTCAATCCCGCATTCCTGAAAGCGATGAACCAGCTGAGCCGGATTTCCGACGTGGTGTTCACCCGCGGAGAGGCCGGGCTGCACTTTGAGCTCCGTCCCGGTACGGCCGCAGACGTGATGCAGACTGACCTGATGATCGACAGCCAGAAGCTCACGTACATGAATCAGCAGCCGGTGTGGAAACGCTTCACCTGGCCTGCCGACACCGAAGCGCCGGGCGCATCGCTGAGCTGGATAAGCACGAAGGCCGGCACCCGCCAGTACGGCGACATGCCGGGCAGCTGGGGCCTGATTCGCCTGCTGGATAAAGCCCAGGTCAGCGCTAATCCGGGCATCAGCAGCAGCTGGCAGCTCACCTGGCAGGCTCCCGACGGTCGCCCGCTGAACTACATTCTGCGCACCGAAGCGGGTGAGGGGCCGCTGGCGCTGCTGAAGCTGCGCAACTTCACGCTCCCGAACGATATTTTCATTATCAGTGACACACAGGACGTGCCGGATGAAACCTTTGTCAGCGAGGAAGACTTATGACCCTGCAATCCCTGATTAACGCCTGCGGTGCGGATGAGCACCATCTTCGCGCGCTGGCGACGGAGTCAGTCTCTCTGTGGGAGCCGTGGCTGAAGCCCCTGGC
>NZ_JZRH01000007.1:0-91638 GCF_000963985.1 Pantoea sp. BL1
CATCCAGCATCCAGCATCCAATGCAATCCAAACAACTCAACCTATCCGGCCAATCCAATATTGCTGGCACCAAAAGCATTTCATTTATCAGATGCGATCATTCCATCTCTATAACCAACAAAAGTGATTAATCACACCTTAGAGATGATTTAGACAAGACGGAATCCAGGATAAGGCTTGTATGCTGTTTTTGGCAATGACGCATTAGTGCACGTCAAACTAGAACGATAACGAAATGCCGATTATCGCTTAGGTGGATATTCACTCTTGTAGAAAATTGCCCAACAAGCAGTTGCGAAGAAATAAACAATTCAAAAAATACGGCACGATGAATGCATCGACATACCTTACCAGGATTCAAAACGTAGAGTCCAAACAACCCAATAGCTATCATCGCCGTCTCTTCATCTTCACCAAAAAAACATGGTGATTTTCAGCCTGAAAATTTCTGAAATTTTCTTCTAATACACTACCTTATAGCATTTTCAGGTCGGTGAGAAATCTATCTGAAAACGTGACAATGTCATTTCACGCTTTAGACATTAGCATCCATGATCGCAAGCCCGGAAGGGGAGGGTACTCATCTACTGCCTGTAAGAATGCTTTATTCTGAGTATTAGAAAGACGGTGAGCTAAAGCACGTCCGGCGCTATCAAGTGCAATTATACTTTGCATTAAGATGTGCGAATCAAACTAACCTCAGGCGTTTACCATGGCGTTGCATGTATTACTCGCGCCACAGTCGGATACTCCTATGAACCATATCGACGTTCTCATCGTTGGAGCAGGGCCCACCGGTTTGGTGCTGGCACTCTGGCTCACCCGTCAAGGTGTGTCGGTTCGAATCATCGACAAGAGTCAAGGACCAGGTGAAACATCACGAGCAATGGCTATTCAGGCTCGCACGCTTGAGCTTTATCGTCAGCTGGATATCGCTGAAGAGGTTATAGCAGCAGGCTATAAAATGCCGGCGATGAATATGTGGGCGAGGGGAGAACCGAAGGCGCGTATTCCCCTGCAGAATGCGGGTAAAAGTATTTCCCCCTATCCGTTTGTGCTTGTATTGCCCCAGGACATACATGAAAAACTTCTGATCGCACGCTTAAATACTGCTGGTGTTGACGTCGAAAGGCAAACAGAATTCATGTCGTTCAGGGAAGAGGGCGATAACGTCGTTGCTACGATCAGGACACCAACAGGGCAAACCGAAATCTGCACTGCCACCTACCTTGCAGGCTGTGATGGAGCGCATTCTTCAGTGCGCCATCAAATGGGTAGCGACTTCGAGGGTGGCACTTATAACCACCTCTTCTACGTTGCCGATGTGCTGGCCAGTGGAGTGACACCCGCGAATGAGGGACATATCGCTTTCGACAAGTCAGATTTTGTTTTAGTTATGCCTTATGGACCAGAACATCAATAACGTTTGATCGGCACTGTCGAGAGTGAAGAAGGAGATAGGCAGCAACACGCTTTTGACGATGTCAGCCAACGGGCCATCAGTGGACTAGGGCTCAGCATCCAACAGGTTAACTGGTTTTCTACTTACCGTGTTCATCACCGGGTGACCAATCATTTCCGTGATGGCCGCGCATTTCTGCTGGGTGATGCAGCACACGTCCATAGCCCGGCAGGAGGGCAGGGGATGAATACGGGCATTGCCGATGCGATAAACCTGGCGTGGAAATTGGCTGCGGTGATTAAATATCGGGCCCCTGAAACCTTACTGGACAGCTATGAAACGGAGCGCAAAGCCTTCGCTCACAAACTGGTGAAAACCACAGATCGGGTATTCACCTTTGTCACTGTCGCTGGTGGATTCGCCGATTACGTGCGTACGCACATTGCACCAGCGATCGCCAGTCAAGCCTATCAATATGGTCGCGTACGCGAATACCTTTTCCGGATAATCTCGCAAACGACGATGAGCTATTTGGACAGCCCCCTAAGTGAGGGAAAAGCGGGAGAGATCAGTGCGGGCGATCGCCTGCCGTATGTCGCCGGGGCTGAGACTGACAATTATGCATCACTGAGAAAGATAGCCTGGCAAATACACATCTACGGCAGAGCAACTGAAGACGTCAGGAACTGGTGTGATCGTCATAGTATGGATTGGCAGGTTTTTCCCTGGCAGGAAGCATTTGAGAAAAGAGGATTCAAAAAAGACACGGCTTACTTAATTCGGCCAGACGGCTATATCGGTCTGGTGGTCGCTGAAAGACACGCAGAGCGTCTCTCAACTTATGTCAGTCGTCTTGGACTACAGCGAGCCCTGTTATTGAAACATTGGGAGTTATCACACATTAACAAGCAAACCAACTCCTGACAGAAAAAACGCCATGCCACTGCATGACAAGGCGCAGGTATGACTGTGGCTGATTCTCCCACTGCTCATGATTTAACAAAATCCGCTCGTGCCTTGGCCTTCTCGAACTCATAAGCATTAAGAGCCACTTAGACTCGACTGAGCTTAATATAGATCGCGCAACGTGACTATCTTCCTTAACTGCTTAACTGCTTAACTGCTTAACTGCTTAACTGCTTAACTGCTTAACTGCTTAACTGCTTAACTGAATAGGCAGCGGACATTGCTGAGACGTGTTTTCACGCTCTATCAAAACAATATTATTCGTTTTATTTTTGCTGTATTCTGCTGCATATTGCAATATTTTGCGGCTTTGAGGTTGGCATGCATAAAACAGCCAGACAAAAATTATTGATGGAACTGCTTCTTGAGCAAGGGCAGGTGGGAATTGGGCAGCTCGTAGAGCAGCTGCAGGTTTCTGCGGACACCGTGCGTCGCGATTTGGTCGATCTGGAAAAACAAGGACTGGCGCAAAAAAACCATGGGGGAGCCGTGGCGCTGGATCTGTCTGCGATGAATCGCCACCAGCGCAGCGCACTAATTCCCGACGTCAAAATCGAACTTGGCAGGCGTGTAGCGGAAAAAATACCTGCGGGCGCCACACTATTTCTGGATGCGGGCAGTACGGTGCTGGCGGTTGCCACTCAGCTAAAAGGCCCTGTAACGGTTATTACCACATCCCTGGATATCGCCCATCACCTCAGCGACAAACCCGAAGTCGAACTCATTCTTTTGGGCGGCAAATGGGACAAGCAACAACGGCTGTTTTCCGGCAGAGCCACACTATCTCTGCTTGAAAAGTATCGTGCCGACATCGCCATTCTGGGGGCTTGTGCGCTGCATGCCCGCTTTGGACTGAGTGCCAGCCAGGAGGGTGATGCTGAAGTGAAGCGTGCCATGCTGGCAGCCAGCAGCGAACACTGGGTGGTGGCCGATCATATGAAGCTCAACCGCTGTGAACCCTATCTGGTCGCACCGTTGACCGATATCCATCAACTCTTCCTTGACGCACCCTGGAACGAGTTTGACGTTAGCGGTTCAACGCAGGTCAGCATCACATAATCTTAATGGCAAGGAGACAGAGATGAGTATTGAGAAAGAAATTAATGTTGCACTGATCGGCTACGGATTTGTCGGCAAAACATTTCATGCCCCTTTAATTCAATCCGTTTCTGGTTTGAAACTTCATGTTGTTTCATCCGGCAGTGAGGAGAAGGTTAAAAAGGATCTGCCTGATGTCATCGTGCTCGACTCCCCGGAAGCGGCCATCCAGCATGCAGATATTGATTTGGTGGTCATCGCCTCGCCCAATGCGACTCATGCGCCTTTGGCTAAAATGGCGCTGAACGCCGGCAAGCATGTGGTGGTGGATAAACCTTTCACGCTGGACCTGCAAGAGGCCAGAGAACTGGCGGCACTGGCCAGCGAGAAGAAATTACTGCTTTCAGTATTTCAAAACCGCCGCTGGGATACCGACTACCTGGGGGTCAAGAAGGTCATCGATTCTGGCGTGATTGGTCAGGTTAAACATTTTGAGTCTCACATCGATCGCTTCCGTCCAGAGGTGCGCGATCGCTGGAGAGAGCACGATATTCCTGGCAGCGGTTTATGGTTCGACATTGGCCCTCATGTGATCGATCAGGCTCTGCAACTGTTTGGGCTGCCTGAAACCATTGCTGGTGACATCGCCGTCCTGCGTCATGGCGGCAAAAGCAATGACTGGGCGCACGTCACACTGAGCTACCCGGAGCATAAAGTGATCCTGCATGCCAGCATGCTCGCCGCGGGTGGCGTGTCACGGTTTACCGTTCACGGGGATAAAGGCAGCGTGGTCAAACCTAAAGCCGACCAGCAGGAAGCGCAACTGATTGCTGGGATCGAACCGGGTTCCGCGACCTGGGGCGAAGATCAGGATGATTTGATGGTATTTGACAGCAATCTGCAGGTCACGTCAGTCAAAACGCCCAAAGGCGACCAGCGTCAGTACTACATTCAGGTGCGCGATGCGCTGGCAGGCAAGCAGGCTAATCCTGTTTCTCCCGCTCAGGCCATTGCAGTCATGGCGGTGCTTGAAGCCGCGGTGCGCTCATCGGAGACCGGCTCGGTGCAGAAACTTGCGCTGAGTGAAGCTGAGATTGGAACGTTTTATCAACTGAGTTAACCGGGCTGCGTTTTCTGGACAAGCTTTTATACGCTGGCACAAGTCTGCCAGCGGTTTAGCGTGTCTGGCAAGCCTGTCATGCATGGAATTAATCGTGCCGCAATGGAATCTCACATCTCCGATAGCAGCGCGATTGATGTCCTGATCGTCTTCGCAAGATTTCAACCAGGACAATGAAGGGTGAAATTTGGTGAAATGTATGCGCTTAGCTACGAACATCATTGCCGTCGATGTTGCTCGCTTTTTACCTGAGTCATCATCGCGGTGAGAAATTGAGCTGATTCATATTTTGATGCATGATGACATCAGTTTGTGAATCATATGAGGTGGCAAGATGCGTACTACAGTGACGATTGATGATGTGCTGTATGCTCAGGCTCTGGATATGGCTGATCCAGATATGGACAAGGCTGATATTTTCCGTGAAGCGATGAAAACGTTTGTTCGGGTACAAGCGGCAAAGCGCCTTGCTTCATTGGGTGGCACCGCGCCTGAAATGGAAAGCATTCCCCGCCGTCGCGAGGAACCGTCTGCATAATGTCCATTCTGGTTAATACATCTGTCTGGGTAGATCATTTCAAAAACAGAAATGAAGAGTTAGTGCGGTTACTGAGCGGGGACCTGGTATTGATTCATCCAATGGTGATTGGAGAACTTGCCTGCGGCACTCCGCCAGCGCCCCGCGTGCGCACACTCCGTGACCTGAATCTGTTACCGCAATGCCACCAAGCCAGCATGAGTGAGGTGATGGCATTTATTGAAAATAAAATGCTGTACGAACACGGGTGTGGCCTGGTGGATCTCACCTTGCTTGCATCTGCTCTCATTACCCCCGGAGCAACGCTCTGGACGCTCGATAAACGGCTCGTCAAGTTAGCCAATCATCTTAATGTAGGTTATCAGCCTGTTCACTAACCTTAACTTCATCGTTAAGTTATCCCGCCACACAATCATAGCAAGATGAACCCGCTCTCATAGTCGCTGATAGCATCATATTCAATACCAATCAGACGCGTTCCGATATCCGCCGCTGCCAGTTAGGGTTATTCAATGTCACAGTGGTTGACTGCTCCCCGGCCAAAGGGCGAGGAGCAGTCACCAAGAGATTGTGGATTGCTACAACGTCAGTGGCGGTTACGATTACCTGCTCAAGATTATCGCGCCCACCATATCGATGTTTCAGGATCTAATGGAGCGCCTGTTGGAGGACGATATCGGCATTGAAAAATTTGCCAGCGGTATCGTTCTCCGCCAGCCTTGTCCGCAACGCGGTGAATCGCTGAACGTGATTGCCCATGGCGTTACGAGCTGGAAGTAGGAATCGTCACCTTCGCTATATCTTCATTTCCCAACCCAGCACTGAGGATGGGCAGCGTTGCTTTCCCTGCAATAAGCATCGTGCGCAGAAACTGAAAAAACTATTTCAGGTCAGTGTAGGTTCCTGCCTCTAAACCCCGAGGTCATCAATCCATGTTTTATGTTGTTACATATCATATCGTTATGATTTCACTTCGAGAGGGTTTAATTGGGTCAGTTTTGCGGTTATTTAACAATCATGAGACTGTCGTTGGGAACCTGAATTGAATCAGGGAATGAATCATTAGTGTGATTAAGTCAAATAAACGCCTTCCGGCCTGTATTGTCCATTTAACATGCGGGAATATAGATTAATGCGAAAGCGAAAATAAATTCGTTATTAATTATTTCATCGAGCCACGCTCAATAACTGTCTGTTGGAAGGTTGCTACGATATTTCAACATTTGAGACAGCAAAGAAATTGAATAAGTTTAAACGCTAAGACCAATTTATTTTTACTATGTCCGTAAGGGATTATCACCTGAAGTAATAAGTTTAGCGTAAGTTCTGTTTATTTTCCGTCATTACCGTAAATAACTTGCTCAGTGAATCATAATAATTATAATTCTCATTCGCCTTCTTGGGCGGGTGGGGAATCTGTTGCTGTGCGTCTCTTTCACGCGAAAGCGCTCCCTGCTGTAGTCGGATCTGAAAATAGGTTTTACAGGGAATTCTGTCTCAAATCCTGACGGAGTTGGGCGTTTGCGCATCTGAACACCCACTAGTCATCTCATTAATAACAAATTTCAAAGGATGATAATGTCTCGTTCTTCACGCCAGGCCAGGTTAATAAAGGCGAATAATAACGCCAGTGGCATCCAAACGTTGCCTGTACTCTCACTGCTGGCATTGGTTATCGCCACCGCACTCCACAGCCCGAACGTTTCCGCTGCTGAAACCAACACTCAGGAGCAAACGCTGGAAGTTACGGCGGCAGCTGGTAGCACCAATAACAGCCAGGACACGGACTACAACGTCCCTGTTACGCGTGCAGCGACGAAATTAGCGCTGACCGCGCGCGACACGCCGCAATCGATTTCTGTCATCAGCAAACAGCGTATGCAGGATCAGAAGCTGGAGACGTTAACTGACGTCTTAACCAACACCACGGGCGTCAGCCAGTTCAACTCCGGTGCCAACCGCAGCAACTTCTACTCACGCGGGTTCATGATCGATAACTACCAAATCGATGGTGTGCCAGCACTGATTGATAGTGCCTGGAATCTGGGTGACACCCTGTCAGATACCGCCGTGTATGACCGCGTTGAAGTGGTGCGCGGCGCGACAGGCCTGATGACAGGGGCGGGTAGCCCGGCGGCATCCGTGAATATGGTGCACAAGCAGGCAGACAGTAAAACGTTTCAGGGTAATCTCTCAGCCAGCTATGGCAGCTGGGACACCCAGCGCTACGTAGCCGATTTATCGGGTCCGCTGACCGAATCAAGAAACGTGCGGGGTCGCGTGGTGGCGGGCTATCAGGATGGCGACAGCTGGCTGGATCACTACCATACGCAGAAGAAATTCCTGTATGGCACCGTCGCGGCCGATCTCACCGATTCCACGACACTGACACTGGGTTACGATTACCAGGAAACCAACATACAAGGTGCGACCTGGGGTGGCTTACCGACGTTCTACCTCGACGGCAGCAAAACCAATTACTCCCGCAGCACCAACATCGCGCCAGATTGGGCCTATAACAACAGTGATTCCAAAAAGGTGTTCGCCAGCCTGAAGCAGACATTTAAGAACGGCTGGGAGCTCAACCTGAGCGGCTCGCACACTGAAGCGACCATGGAAAGTAAGCTGCTGTATATCGATGGTTACTTTGATAAATCGACTGGTATCGGTATTGGCCCTTATGAAGGCTATGATTTGTTAGGCGGCACCGGCTATAACACCGCGAAACGCAAAGAAGATACCGCAGACGCTTATGTCACGGGGCCGTATGAGCTCTTTGGTCGTCAGCATGAATTAATGGCGGGTGTCACTTATATTCGTCAGCACGACCGCTACGTCAGCGCTTCCACCAGCTTTACCTCGGCAGACGTGGGCGACTTTAACGACTGGGGCAACTATCCAGAACCGGATTGGGACGATCAGGCACTGTCTCAGGATAATGTGATCCGTCAGAAATCCGCGTATTTAGCCACGCGCATTTCACTGGCCGATCCACTGCATCTGATCCTTGGCGCCCGTTACACGCAATACAACGCCAAAACGCTGACGCAGAATACGGAGAAGAACAACATCACGCCGTATGCGGGCCTGGTGTATGACATCAACGACACCTATTCCGCGTACGCCAGCTACACCTCGATTTTCAAACCGCAGACTTATCGTAACGCGCAGGGTGCTTATCTCACACCTGTCACCGGCAAAAGCTATGAAACCGGGATCAAGGGTGACTGGATGAACAGCCGTGTCACCGCGTCGCTGGCGGTGTTCCGCATCGAACAGGATCACCTGGGCGCGACGGATTATGCGCTGGTTTCGGGCAGCAACGATTACGCCTATTACGAGCAGAACGGTACGGTGAGCAAAGGCGTTGAATTTGAGATCAACGGCGCAGTGACCGACAACCTGCAAATGACCTTTGGTGCAACACGTTACGTGGCGAAAGATGGCGATAATGCCGCGCTGAACTCAACGCAGCCTCGTACCTCACTGAAATTGTTCACCAGCTATCGTCTGCCGATGCTGCAGGATCTGACCGTGGGTGGCGGCGTGAACTGGCAGACGCACACCTGGGATAACGTGGCAGGTCCTGGCGGGACTTCAACGCTGTATGCAGAACAAGGCAGCTATGCGCTGGTGGATCTGTTCGGTCGCTATCAGGTCACCAAACAGCTCTCTGTGCAGGCTAACCTGAACAACTTGTTCGACAAAACCTACAACATTGATGTCGGCAGAAACACCGTGTACGGCGAACCGCGTAACGTATCCATCTCGGCGAATTACCGATTCTGATTCGGCTGAATTCTCCACGGAGAAAGGCCCTGGCATAATCTGCTGTCTGAACCCTTCGTACCTTGTGTGCGGAGGGTTCAGCGTCTTCAGTGTTTCCGCCTTTTTTAGCTATTCCCGCAATACCTCAATGAAAGCGCACGAGTCCCTATACTTAACGTTATTCTTTACATGAGAGGGGGTGACTTTTGACAGCAGAACCTGAAAATATTGATGCCATGGCCTGGCAGGAACTCAACGCTGCAGCAAACGATCCCCACGCTGGGTTTCGTTATCTGAATGTCTGCACCATCGATAGTGAACTTAAACCGCAGGCCCGCATGATGGTGTTAAGGCGCACTGACAGTTCCCAACGACTTCTGGAATTTCACACCGATATCCGCAGTGCAAAATGGCAGGAATTAGCCATTAACCCCACCGCAACGATTTTGGGTTTTTGCTCACAAACGCGCTTGCAGTTACGTTTGCAGGGGCATTTTAAACAATATGAACCAGCAAGCGCTCTCGCCGAGCAAACGTGGCTAGGGCTGTCAGTCTGGACGCGTAGGAGTTATACCGGCGGGCCGCCCGGAGATGCATTGCTGTCTCAGCGCGAACCTGTTCGCCATGCTCAAGATGAGGAGGGCGGGGAAGACGGTCAGCGCCATTTTGGTGTGCTGGTTTTTCAGGCGGCGTCACTGGATTGGTTTCAGTTACAGCGAAATGACAACCGCAGGGCACGTTTGAATTATTCCCCATCGGGAAGTCTGACATCCTTCCAATGGATTAACCCCTGAGGGTTGCTGCGCCTGTTCTAAGCCAGTGCCCTAATCACCTTCGCAGTTCCTCTGTCGCGCATACATCGCTTTTCGTGTGATGTGCACGCCGTCAATGGTCACGCTTGTATGAGGATTTGAAATAAGACGGTGAACCTGTCGGCAAAAAGACACCGGCTTAATGAATTACCGTGATTTAGATCTCATTTTTCAAATCCTGACTATACTCATACCTTTCTTTACACGGGCTTTGGCCGTGTTTTTGCAACCCATGGAAGCTTAAATGCAAAACCCTTCCCAGCCACCGTCTGATGACGGCGGATCTCTGAATTTCACTGTTAAGCAACGTCTGTTTTTTGTGGTGTTAGTGGCAACCATGGGCGCTCTGGCGTTCGGCTACGACACCGGCATCATTTCGGGTGCGCTGCCCTATATGACTCTACCTATCTCGCAGGGTGGGCTGAATCTCACGCCTTTTACCGAAGGGCTGGTCACTTCCGCGCTCACGTTCGGTTCAGCCATCGGAGCCTTCGTTAGCGGCTATGTCTCTGACCGCTTTGGCCGCAGAATTACGCTGCGCAGCCTTGCGGTGGTGTTTGTGGCGGGTGCATTGGGCACGACCATCGCCCCTAATCTAGAAATCATGGTGGTGATGCGCTTTATCCTCGGATTTGCGGTGGGGGGAGGATCCTCAACGGTTCCGGTGTTCATCGCTGAGATTGCGGGTCCGAAACGTCGTGCGCCTCTGGTCAGTCGTAACGAGTTGATGATTGTTTCAGGGCAGTTGCTGGCTTATATCGTCAGTGCGGCTATGAGCCTGCTGCTGCATGACCCGAGTATGTGGCGCTATATGCTGTCTCTGGCGATGATTCCCGGCATTTTGCTGTTTATTGGCACCTTCTTTGTCCCGGCCTCACCGCATTGGATGGTGGCCGAAGGGCGCGTCAATGAGGCGCTGCGTATCCTGCGTAAATTGCGAGAGAACCCGCGCGAAATTAAAAAAGAGATGGCGGAGATGCGGCAGAACGCGCGCGAAGCCCGCCAGGGGCCGCCCGCACGCGAACTGCTGAAAGAAAAATGGATAGTGCGACTGCTGCTCTTGGGCTGCGGCATGGGGATCGTTGCACAATTCACCGGTGTGAACGCCTTTATGTATTACACGCCTATCATTCTCAAAAGCACCGGTCTGGGAACCAGTGCGTCGATCGCCGCCACGATTGGCAACGGTGTGGTGTCGGTGCTGGCAACTTTTGCCGGTATCAAAGCCATCAGCCATTTCGGTCGCCGTCCTATGCTGATGACTGGGCTATCGGTGGTGATCGCCATGCAGCTGGCGCTGGGCGTAGTGCTGGTGCTGTTGCCGCACAGCTTGACGCAGAGCCTGCTGGCGTTAGCTTGCATCCTGGTGTTTCTGTTCTTTATGCAGATGTGTATCTCGCCAGTGTACTGGTTGCTGATGTCTGAATTGTTCCCGATGAAAGTTCGCGGAGTATTAACGGGTTCAGCCGTGGCTTTTCAGTGGGTATGTAACGCCCTCGTCGCCCTGGCTTTCCCGCCATTGCTGTCGCTGGTGGGGAATAATGCCTTCTTCATTTTTGCCGCCATCAACGTGGCCTCGTTGGTGTTTGTCGCGGTGATGTTGCCGGAAACTCGCGGTAAATCGCTGGAGGAGATTGAAGCCCATATGCGTGAACATTTTGGCGAAAGTCCTAATGAAACTGCGCCAACAGCGTAGCGCCTGAAATCCAGCTATCACTCGCTGCTGTCCGTGTGGCTTTTCGCCGCACGGCGGCAGCGCTCCGAGCAGTACTGCACCTCCTCCCAGCAATTCTCCCATTTTTTTCGCCAGGTCATGGGTTTGTGACACTGTTTGCAATAGCGGACGGGCAGGTTTTGTTTGTTTCCTTTGAATGTTTTCGTCGTCAATGGATTTTCCATTATTAAGACTGCCGTTAACATGCGGATCTATACATTGTTTACGCTAACGGCATTGTTTACCAACAAAATGAGTTAAACGGTATAACCTTGAGTAATCAGCGAATCGCTGCTCTACCAACGATAAGGAATCGAGATGAGTCAACTATTTAGTGCCGTAAATATCGGAGAGCTTGAGCTGGAGAACCGCATTGTGATTGCCCCGATGTGTCAATACTCCGCCGATGCGGGATGCGCCAGCAGCTGGCACCGCATCCATTTAGGCTCACTGGCGCTGTCTGGTGCAGGATTGCTGATTCTGGAAGCCACCGCCGTAGAAGTGATAGGTCGTATCTCACCGGGAGATTTAGGGCTGTGGGATGACAAGACAGAAGCCGCATTACACAGTGTGCTTTCTGACATTCGCGCCTGGTCACCCATCCGTCTGGGAATCCAACTGGGCCACGCAGGGCGTAAAGCCTCATGCCGTGCGCCATGGCAGGGAGGGCATCAACTGCTGGAGAGTGAAGGTGGCTGGCAAACCGTTGCTCCTTCAGCGCTGGGCTTTGCAGAGCAGGATGCCGCTCCAACGGCACTGGATGAAGCGGGGCTGACACGCATCAAACAAGCATTTGTAGATAGCGCGAAGCGTGCGGTGCGTCTGGGTATTGAGCTGATTGAGATCCATGCTGCACACGGTTACCTGCTGCATCAGTTCCTGTCACCGCTGAGCAATCAACGTCAGGACCAATACGGTGGTTCGCTGGAGAATCGTTTACGTTTCCCACTCGAGGTCTTTGCGGCGGTACGTGCTGCCGTGCCTGCTTCGATTCCGGTTGGTGTGCGTCTCTCTGCCAGCGATTGGGTCGAGGGTGGCTGGGACGTTGAGCAATCCATTGTGTTTAGTCAGAAGCTGGAAGCGCAGGGCTGTGATTATGTGCATGTGTCGAGCGGTGGACTATCACCACAGCAAACCATCACTGTGGGGCCGGGATATCAGTTGCCGTTCGCACGCGATATCCGCCAGCAGGTGAAGATTCCGGTTATCGGCGTGGGCTTGATTACCGATCCGCAACAGGCTGAATCGGTGGTGGAGCAGGGTGACGCCGATCTGGTCGCGTTGGCTCGAGCAGTCCTTTATAACCCACACTGGCCATGGCAGGCTGCTGCCGCGCTGAATGCGCAGGTCAAAGCCCCGTCACAGTATTTGCGTTCTGAACCGCATGGTGTGAAGGGGACGCTGGTTTAATTTGAACTCTACCGATGGCTCAACATTCTGAGCCATCAATTATCTCGAACCCCGCTGGGCGCGATGAAGTCGTGAGCTCGTGACAAATCGTGCCAATCTGGTCCACGGCATTGAGCAACTGAGTCGTTGGTTCATTCGCACAATTCAAACGCAAAAAGTTCTCTAACTCTGCCGCAGGTGAAAATAATGGTCCAGGGCTCACCCCGATGCCCAGCGCCAGCGCGCGACGATGCACTTCCAGCGCATCAACCGCTGGTGGGAGTTCAACCCACAGTAAAAAGCCCGCTTCTGGCGCAGTGACGCGCGTACCCTTCGGGAAGCTCGCTTCAACTTGTGCGATGACGGTGCGCACGCCATCCGCAACCCGCACTTTCAAGCGCCGCAGATGCCGGTCGTAGTCCCCACTGGCCAGGACGTCGCTGGTGGCGGCTTCGAGTAATGGCGCGCCCGCCCAGTCGCCTGCCATGCGCGCCTGTAATACCTGGGTGTGGTAGCGCCCGGCAGCTATCCAGCCGATTCGCCAGCCGGGCGCGAGGGTTTTGGACAATGAACTGCAATAAATCACATTGCCGCTCTGATCAAAGGCCTTGCAGGCAGGTGGCCGCTGTCCCTCGCCGGCCAGATCGCCATACACATCACCCTCAATTAACGGGATGCCCGCCTGTTCAAGCAATGCGACCAGTTCCTGCTTGCGCGCGACTGACATACTGGCGCCAAGCGGGTTTTGCACGGTAGGAGAAGCCAGCACGGCAGCGGGCCGATGCTGCTTAATGGCGTCAGCGAGCGGTGCCAGCAACAAGCCTTCTTTCGGATCGGTAGGGATTTGCAATGCCTTCAAGCCCAAATCCTCCAGCAGCAGGAGCGTGCCGAAGTAGGCTGGCTGCTCAATGGCAACGGCATCGCCAGGCTGGCACACGGCACGCAGTGCCAGACGAAGCGCCTGGGTCGCGCCAGCGGTGATCACCAGGTCATCGGCGCCAAAGCATGCTCCCCACTGTGCCGCGCGTGCGGCGATCTTATTGCGCAGATCGGCCCTGCCCGGTGGCAGGCTGTAACTTTGGCCATGGGCATCCAGACGACGGCTTGCCGATTGCAGCGCTCGCTGCAGTGTATCCGTCGGCAGCCAGTGGGGATCGGGCAGCGCTGCGCCGAGCGGTATCAAACGGGTTTCCGCACTGCTGAACAATGAACGCGCGACAGCTGCTAAGGTCACGGGCACGGGCCCCGACAGAGCACACGCAGGCAGCATCTCCTGTGAGATGTCTCTCTGGCAGACGAAGTAACCCGAGCGTGGACGCGCAACAATCAAGCCTTCTGCTTCCAGACAACGCAGCGCTTCCAGCGCCGTTGGCAGGCTAACCTGCTCACGATCAGCCAGTCTGCGTGCGGAGATCATGCGATCGCCGGGTCGCAGTGCACCGGAGGCAAGGGTGTGTCGCAGACTTTCAGCAATGCGGCGGTAATGCGGGGACGATAATCGCAGGACGGACATGTCGATCTGTACAGTCTGATTTTTGATGAATCTGACTATACAGACGATGTCGGGTGCCATCTATAGTGTCGAACATGAACCAGACAAGGAGGCACTATGCATTGCGATAACTTCGATCTTTCCCGCTATTTCCGCCGTATCAATTACAACGGCCCTGCGACCGCTCATTCCGACACGCTGCATGCCATCATGCGCCATCAACTGTTCTCTGTGCCTTTTGAGAATCTCGATGTGCAGGCAGGGAAAATCGTCTCGCTGGTGCCCGAAGACATTTGCGAAAAAATTCTGTACCAGGGGCGAGGCGGCTACTGCTATGAAGTCAACGGGCTGTTCGCCATGGCGCTGGAAGCGTTGGGCATCGGTTATCGTTTTGTGGCAGCAAGACCGATGTTCTATCCGGTGCGCCGTCCGAAAACCCATATGGCGCTGGTGGCTGAAGTTGATGGACGTGAGTGGTTGTGCGATCTCGGCTTTGGCAGCTACGGCATTCGTGCACCGATTGCGTTAGATGAGCTTGATAGCGACATTAAGCAGGATTTTGACACCTTCAAACTCACTCGTGATGCGCAAGGCGAGTATCTGTTGCAGGCGAAGGTGGAGGGGGAGTGGTGCAATCAATACGGCTTTGATTTGTCACCTCAGGAGTGGATCGATTTTGCCCCGGCGAATTACCTCAATTCTACGCATCCTGATGCGATCTTTGTGCAGAAACTGCTTATCGTGCAGCATCGCCCCGAGGGACGGCTGATCCTGCTGGGCGATATGTTGAAAACGGTCACAGCGCATGGCGTGGAAAAACAGCAGTTAGCGGAAGGGGAAATTGGTGCCGTGCTGCAAAGCCGCTTTGGGTTGGCCAGCCGCGTATAGGCAAGTAGAAGCGACAACCTTTATGCGGGGTGTTGCATGCTGTGGAACATGTGCTATGATGTTCCACATCAAGCAACAGTGAGATACAAGGATGATTAAAACCTGGCTACATAAGGGGCTTGAAGAGTTTTTCACTACCGGCTCGACACGAAAAATCAACGCTGCTCATGAGAAACGTTTACGTACACGACTTCGAGTGATTGATCTGGCGGAGAACATTGAGGATATGAACCTCAGCGGTTACAGGTTGCATCCTCTCAAAGGTGACAGACAAGGTATCTGGTCAATCACGGTGACGGGGAATTGGCGTATTACTTTTGAATTTAAAGATGGTGACGCTTACATTCTTAATTATGAGGATTATCACTGATGACTATGCATAATCCCCCCCACGCGGGTGAAATCATTTCCGATATCATGGAAGACCTCGATATTGGAGTGCGTGAGCTGGCACGTGCTTTGGCGATTGCCCCTTCTACAGCATCACGAATGGTTTCTGGAGTGACAGCAATTACACCTGAGATGGCCATTAAATTGTCGGCGGTCATTGGTAGTACACCAGCAATGTGGCTTCGCATTCAGGCGGCATATGACCTGGATAGAGCAGCAAGAACGGTTGATGTTTCGGTACTGAATACCCGCTATAAGCCTACCCCCCTCTGCGGCACCAAATAAGCATTTTGAAAATGCTTGTGGTGACAGCGCAGAGTATTGGCCATATCGATAACATGACTCGTCCAGTAGAGCCATAAGTCCTGTACATCACACTTATGGCGCTTCATGTTCTTCATGATGCTGGCTATTCGTTCTGTATCGAATAGCCCGCTAATCCCTTCTCCATTACTCTTTTCGCTGCAGCGTCATTCGCGTGAGTTCTGAAGGTCGTCCCAATCGTATCGCCATTCCCGGCCAGAGCGCGGTGCCGTTATTGACATAGAGTTGCATGCCATCCACATCATAAAGCCCTGAAACAAAGCCCGCGTTGGGTTTCACAAACAACCGATCAAATCCGACGATCAGTCCGCCATGCGTATGACCGGAGAGCTGCAAATCGACTTTATGCGTGGCGTTCTGACGCGCATTACGCGGTTGATGATCCATCAATATCACCGGGGCATTAGCGGGAACACCTGCCAGCGCCTGCTCGAGATCGGGGCCAATAGCCTCTCTGCGGGAAGCTGAGACATCGGGCAGACCGGCAATCACTAGCTCTGCGTCTCCGCGCTTAATGATTGTGTGGCTATTGAGCAACGGCTGTAGCCCCAACGTCGCGAGGTGTTCGGTCCAGCGCTGCTGCTCAAAGAAATATTCATGATTACCGGTGATGGCATAAACACCGTCTGGCGCATGCAAACCCCTTAGTGGCGCTACGTCATTTCTGCGATTTTCCAGGGTGCCATCAATGACATCGCCCGTCACCAGAATCAGGTCAGCATCCAGCGTCATCGCCTTTTTCACCATGGCGGTGGT
Source organism: Pantoea sp. BL1 (assembly GCF_000963985.1). NCBI lineage: Bacteria > Pseudomonadati > Pseudomonadota > Gammaproteobacteria > Enterobacterales > Erwiniaceae > Pantoea > Pantoea sp. BL1. The sequence goes on from NZ_JZRH01000007.1 coordinate 16,598, forward strand.
CCATGCGGCGTTGAAGAGTTTGGTGATGTGCAAATCAGTGAGCTGAAGCAATTGATATCCTTCAAACTCCTTCGGCAGGTTGTCGATGTAAATCGTCACCTCTTTCACCGGCGGTACACGAATGGCCTGATGCACGCCCACGGTGGACAACACCATGGCAAAAAGCGCAGCCAGATAGCGCACGCCGGGCGTAATCACCAGCGGGTGTCGGATCAACAGTGAAATCACTGTCACAACGTCAATCAGGAACTGGGTGAAGGCAAGGAGCAAAACCGTTCCGAATGCCCAGTTAAACAGGATAATCACCGTGCGTGGCATTTCAGGGGAAAAGATGCCACCCGGCGTAAATCGGCTGATCAACAAGTATTGTGAAGCCAGTAACACCACCAGAGATAAGATGATCTTTAACACTAATGGCATGGCTAATGGAAAAACGAAACGTGCGATCACATACCAACTCGGTATGCTGAAAATCAGATGAAACATCACTCTCTTCCCTGGTTTTTAAACGCTGAATGTGCGCGAAAATCAAACTTTTCATTGGAAGTGATGACTATAGCAAAAGTTTGTTTAGAGCCAGCCCTGCTATTCTTCCTGCCTGAGGATTATCGTTTTCATCGGAAATTGAGGTTTTATTAGCATATTTAGTCAGGTGTTATCGAGGTTGCATCGCGAAATTATTATTTTCGCGCTATAGTGCGTATAAATTATCGTTTTCAATTGCATGTTAAAGGATTCAGCTGATGCTGGTGGGATTTAAGGCGCTCTGCAAGCGCTATCACATTGAACTGGTTCAGCCACTGCGGGTGGAATCATCTATTAGCACGGTTCGTGCCACGCATGAGAACCAGGGACGCATCGAGAAGCGCTATCCTACCAGCTATCAGCCTGATGATAGCTTCTCAGGCCATTTTGCTTTCGGCCTCAAATATGAAGAGATCCATCTGGAGTTTTTTGCCCGCCTTTTCGCTGCCATCGGCCCTGAACCGATTGAAAGCTGGTGCCTGCGAGAACCCTTTGGCCAGTACGCACGTCGCACCGGATTTCTCTATGAGTGGCTGACGGGTAATAGGCTCACTAACGTGCCTGATGTGGCCAACGGCGGCTATGTTGCGGCGATCTCCGCGAAGGACTATCTGACGCGAACTGCAGCAATCAAGAATAAACGCTGGCGTATCAACGATAACTTACCCGGCTCGCCTGACTTTTGTCCTGTGATGCGCCGCACGCCTGAGGTTGAGAATGCCATTGCCTTTGATGTCACGGCAGCACTGCATGAACTGGATGATACCTTTGGCGCAGACATTCTGCTGCGAACCGCCAGCTGGCTGACCTTCAAGGAATCCCGGGCCAGCTTTTTGATTGAGAAAGAGGCAGAACAGGCCGATCGTATTCAGCGTTTCGCGCATGTGATCGCGCAATATTGCGGCCAAATCGACGATCCACTCAGTGACGAAAGCCTGCATATTCTGCAAAAAGGGATTCTAGGCCATGATGCCCTCGGTTTAGGGCTGCGACGCTCGCCGGTGTTTGTCGGACAGGCCACGATGCGCGAGGACATCGTGCATTACGTGGCGCCACAATTTGAAGACCTGCCGCAGTTTATGCGTGGATTACAAGAATTTGAGCTCGCCACGCGTGGCGCCGAGCCCCTGGCAAGAGCGGGCGTGATTGCTTTCGGCTTTGTCTATATTCATCCGATGCGCGACGGGAATGGTCGTATTCACCGCTTCCTGATTAATGACGTATTGATACGCGACGGCGCCATCCCTGAGGGCGTTATTCTGCCGGTCTCGGCCAGTATCACCAGCTCACTGGATTTCCGCGTGGGCTATGACCGCACACTTGAAGTGTTTTCAAAACGCCTGATGCGCCGCTACGCGACCTCCTGCCATTTCGGTGAGATCGTGATGTATGACGATGGTACACCGAGCAACTTCTCTTTCTCTGATTATGATGATGCCCGTTTCGCCTGGCGCTATCCGGATTTAACCTCGCACGTGCTGTACACCGCTAAAGTGATTGAGCACACCGTACGCGTGGAAATGGCCGATGAAGCCAGAGTGTTGACGATTTTCCAGCAGGCGCAGGAGAGACTGAAAGAAGTGCTGGAGATGCCGGATCAGGATGCAAATCGCATTATTCGGTCATTGAAGGAAAATGGCTGGCAGGTGTCGGGGAAGCTGAGGAAGGAGTATCCACAGTTGGAGGATGCTGCAAGGGCGGAAAAGATTGTGGTGGCGGTTAAGTCGGCGTTTGAGGAGGGGAGTTAAGGGATAGCTTCTGTGAAGTATGATAGGGAGAATTAGCTGTTGGGGAGAGATATTTATATTGAGGTCAATGCCGATAGTTAATTTCTGTGAGTAAATAACATTTCACAAAGTGTTACGGAAGGCATTAATAAATGACTTTTCCATGAACGTTAATCATTAAATTCGAGGCAGTGATGCGAAGGTGCATGTGGCTCAATAATGTCCCTTGTATACATTATGAGAGTGAAATTATAGGATGATTCCCTATCGCCATTAATCAAATAGAGATTAAAGTTAATAAGGGTAATCAACGGGAGGATATATGGACGATTGAATCATTTTTAGCGAGGGCCAGCAACCCTTTATTAAAAAAGTATCCCGCAGCAGCACTCATATTGAAACTTATAATCCTGTGACAGGAAGTTTCAATAAGTTCAGGTTTCATGCTGTTTTAAAGGGAAGAAGGACACGTAATCCCCAGCGATTTCTCTATGCAGGGAAAGGGAAAACAGGCCCCTATGAAGAGTGGGATGTCTGGCAGCATATTCATCATTTAACTCCATCGCCTGTATCCATTTCCTGAAGTGGATATGACTTAGCAGGGGGTGTTAGGTTGAATTTAAGGAATGTCATCAGTGTTAATGACTAAATCTCACCATGCAGTAGACTGCTTTTTTGGATTAAAAACACCTCAAGGCATGTGTTGATCGATTTTAATTTTAAGTTAATCATTATCCCACCCTGGCAAGATAGAGCCGATTTAACAACCGCCCCCTGACGACTAACCTGATAAATAGCATTCTACCGACGTTGTAATCTGGTACTGGATGCCGATTTTTATTGATCGTGTTCGAGGACGTAACCTAAGTCATTATCAGCTATTGAAAGCCACGGATAAATAGAGTGTATTCAGCTCTGGCTTCAATTATGCCGGTGGCAGTTACACGCAAGTAAAACAGCTAGAACTTAGTGGCTACTTTACGCAGCTTAGTGATTTCCACCAGCAGAATTATGTCGGTATGACCAAGACGTTGTCGTCGGGCCCGGGAAAACTGAAAGCAGATTTGCGCTGTTTCAACAGCCGGAGTAATGGCAATGAGTACGGCGGAAGTGTTGATAACAACGCATACGGCAGCATTGCATCTTAGTCAGCGTGGGGCAGCACGTTTGGTGTGGGTTATCAGCAGCTAACGGGGCCGAGTGGCTAGCCTTACCTCGATTCGGGTCAGTCGGTTGATGGCGTATCAACTGTAACATCCGGCAGCGCAAATTAGCTTGTGAGCGAGTCGCCGTTATCTAAATTTAAAACTGCACATGAGCGAGCGCTGGTCCTACGTTCCACTGCAAAACTGTACACGCTGGGTTTTCCTGGAATCAGTTTTAATAGCAGCTATGTTTCGGGTAGTCATGAGCTCGTATCCAGCGCCAGTGGCAATTAGAATGAATGGGTTCGCGAACTGGGGCTAAGTTATCAACTGTCTGAGAGCGTGGCAAAAGGTGTCACCCTGGCTGGAAGAACGTGACCTATCTTATCAATATTACCGGCACGCGTAGGCAGGATCAGGACATGCTGGTCGTTAACTGGAAATTTAGGATTATGTATAAGCGCTGATGAAATTAAAGTGGTGCATCCGGTTGATCGTATTAGCCCGCCGGATTACTCCGCGTATTTTTAACTTTCGTTTTGCATCCATCTCTCTGCGCTTTGACCGCAGGATTAACGTGCTCATCCAGTCGAAACCACAAGTGACCTTTTCGGATCGAGATGAATTTCATGCCTTCAAACCCAGGATACCGCATAGACCAGTGAGACCCTGCAGACTGTCCTGTGGTGACAGAACTTTGGGCAGCGAGTAGTTGAAGAACATCAGATAAGGGATCCATAATTTTCTCACAAAATAATTCGCGGCTTTGCGTTAGTAAAAGGCTAATGACTTTGGATGAGAGTGGCAAGCTTGCGGTTGGCGCAACTGAGCTTGGTCAAATTGGCGGCTGTTTTCTGTGTAAAATAAATATCAGTTAAAACGATAAATAAAAAGTCATTAGCTCGCGCTAATGACTGCTTAAAAATCAGAATATAACTGAATAATTAAGACCGAATGTTCTGCCGCGGCCCTTATAGGTATAAAGTCCGGCGTCGCCATAGGTTGGGCTGTAAAGCCCTGGAGCGCGCTGTCCCCATGCGGTGGTATAATCTTTGTCTAATAGGTTTTCCACGCTGAAACTGAGCTTTCCAACTGGCAAAGCGTAACTGCCTAAGAAATCAACGGTGTTATAGCCATTGATCTTCTTGCCATCAGCATCTGAAACATCGAAAGTCTGGGTGCTTTGAACTCTCAGGCTCCAGTCACCCGGGGCCCAATTTAACCAGGCACTGACTTTAGATGGGCTTGCACTGTCAATTGTCAACTTTTCCCATTTTCCATCGACGCGAGTTTCAGATTTTATAATGTTGAAGTTAGAACCCGTGCTCCACTCGCTGTCATTAAAGAAATAATCAACTTGCCCTTCAACACCATAAATCCGGCGCTTATCGTCATCCAGATTAATGGTCATATCGGTTTTATTAATGCTGATGGTTTTATCAGAGAGCGAATAATAAGCCGCCAGCTGGGTACGCAGATTATCTCCGGTATAACGCCAGCCAAGCTCGTAAGCATCAACTTTAATGCCATCCAGTTTGGAGTCATTGACGTTAACGCTGTTAGTCAGGTTGTAATGGCCGTTAGCCAATTGGTAAGTGCCAGAACCATAATATTTCGCCAAATCGGGTATTTCAAAGCCCTGCGAGAAGTTAAACCATACCTGCTGGCGCTCGGTTATGCGTCCCAAAATCCCGGCATTAAACAGCAAATTATTATAGTCCGTTGAGCCACCTGGAACGGCATCAGCCGAGGTTGCCCGACCGGTCGCAATGGCTTGCTGCTGGGCGTAGCCAACAAAGTCATCGACTTTGTTCTTCGTATATTGGTAACGAACACCACCGCTGAGCGTGATGGCATCTATGTCATAACTGGATTGCAAGAAGGGCGCCAGATTAGTGATGCTGTAGCCTGGATAGCGCCCGACGTTATAGGCATTTTCCAGGGTCATTCCACCACTTTGTGCCGCGGTGTTCAGGTTAAAGAACTGCTGGTTGGCATCAAACGTTTCATGGTCAGCATCTACGCCGTAATTCAGCGTCAATGCATCCAGGGGTTTACTGTTGAGGGTCAGTTTACCGCCGTAGAAATCGGTTTTCTGCTGTGAGGCGCCAATACTGGTTACCCGGCCACCGCTGAGCGTAGGGAAGGGGTAGAACGTGAGGTTTTCATCACGATAGTAAATCTGTGCCACCAGATCCTGGCCGAGAAAATCGGTATTAGAATATTGCAGGTTGATCAGATGGCGTTCAGTGCCAGGCAAACGATCGGAGTTGAGATTGCCAGAGTTGTAAGCGTTAGCAGAACCGGTTACAGCGGAAAAATTTTCACCCAGATACAGTCCATGCTTGCCATCAGATTCGCTTTTGAAATACTGCGTGGTGAGCTGCAACTGCTGGTTTTCATCGATATTCAGCGTTCCCGTGCCCATGATATCCATACGATTGGAGTACTGCAGCCCGGTCTGGGTATTATCAATGATCACCTCATCGCCTTTGCCATCATACCAGCCGCCGTAACGCTGATACGCCACTGACAACCGACCGGATGCTTTATCATTCCCGCCACTTACCGCGGCACCGATATTCTCATCATGATCGTTATGGCTGTTGAAGCCACTTTTGGCACCGGTCTGTAATTCAACTTCGCTACCCGTCTGACCTTTTTTAGTGACGATATTGATCAGGCCGCCGGTACTGCCGCCGCCATAGAGTGACGTGGCGCCTGAAATCACTTCAATACGCTCAATATTAAATGGATCGATGGAATCAAGCTGGCGGCTGTCGCTGCGTGATGAATTCAGGCGAACGCCGTCCACCATCACCATCATTGAACGTCCCCGCATGTTCATGCCGTAATTGGTTCGCCCCTGGCTACTGACATCCATGCCCGGAATGAGCTGCGCCAGTACTTCCTTTAACTCTTTACCGCCCTGAACCTGCTGCTCAATTTCGGCCTGCTCAATAATCCATGTGGTCTGTGCCATTTCCGCGACGCTACGGTGGGAGCGGCTGGCGGAGACCACCATTTGATCTTCCTTTGTCTCTTCAGCCCAGGCGCTTGAAGTGAGCATAGCGAGCAAACACGGTTTTAATACCCAGAGATACGGCTGTTTCATTTTTTATTTTTTTCCGATGAAGTGTTCAATACAGAACTGAATTAACGGTACGTTGACGTTCCTGACCCTGCACCTCTGGCTGCTGTGTTCGCCATTGGATAACGCCAGGGGTTGTAGCCAGCTCGAAAGGCTCATCTGGGTGCGCACGATTAAGAATGCGTGCAGCTCGCCAAGCCATCAGGCTAAGCTGGGGTTCTGCAATGCCCAGGCTTTGCATCCCGGCATTGACGGCAAAAAGGCTGTTACTGTTTGGCCCATCCCAGTTAAGGGTGAAATCGGTGTTGATTTGGAAATTCTCATCTGGATCCAGCTGCAACCGATGTGCAACAGGCGCCAGAAAAGCGGGACGAGCTGGGCGATAGCCGGTAGCAAATATCACCACATCGGTGGCCAGCTGCTCTTCGCCATGGTCGAGCTGATGACGCAGTGTCAGCTGTGAGTGATCCTGTTGATTTGCAATATGGGTGACCGAACGAGATGGCATCAGATGCGCCCAGGGCTGTTCACGCAGAACTTCAAAGCGGTGGTACATCGCCCGGTAGATAGCGAGCAGCGATTCTGTGGTAATGCCATCCGATGTCATTTTTTGTTCGTTCAACATCTGCTGGCGAGCGCTTTCACCTAAGGTGGAGAAACTCTCCAGGTATTCCGGAGTGAAATACTCATTGGCAAAGGCGGCTTCATCCAGCGCGTTGAAGTTATTACGGCGGGAAACCCAATTCAGGGCGGCGGGCTGGCCCCATTCACCGCGAAAGATATTCAGAAACAGATCGGCTCCGCTTTGACCTCCACCCACAATAGTGACGCGTTTACCTTTAAGGTCCGGCCTGCGAAGCATCATTTCGCTGGCATGGAAGCAGCGATCGCTCTGCTCTGAAACGCATCCAGGCAGACTTGCCTGTTTACCAATCCCCAGGCACACATGGCGTGCGTGATAGCGATCCTGAGCGGTTTCTACGGTGAAAAGCTGAGTTGCGTCATTAAAACTGACACGCGTTACCGCCTGGCTGAATGCCAGATTGCTCAGGCGAGCCGCGGCCCAGGAGAGGTAGTCTGAAAACTCCTCGCGTGACACCGTTCGCTGTTCGGTGGTCAGGAAACGGTAGAATTTTTTCCGCTGGACAAGATAGTTAACAAAGCTGTAGCGATTGGTGGGTTCAACCGCACTCACTAAATCCTTGAGGAAACTGGTTTGCATGGCACAATCCGGCACCATCATGCCGGGATGCCACGCAAAGTGGGGTTTGCGTTCAAGAAATAGAGACGTAAATCCTTCCAGGCCTTCAGCCAGTGCGGCGACGCTGAGGTTGAAAGGCCCAATGCCGATGCCAATAAAATCGTAGGTTTTCATGATTCTGACTCCCGGGTGGCCAGATAGAGGGGGTTATCAAGATCGGTAAGGTAATTTGGCAACATGCGGCTGCCACCGTCATGCTCAGAAAAAGTCAGTTTTACTGGGTTGAGAACAACGCGGATGATTTGCGGTTTGAACAGGTCGAATAACGCGAAACGATCAGCCATGGCCGGATGCTTCTCCATATATTGCTGAAGCACTCTGGCAAGCAGTCGGTAAAAATGCGGCTCTCTGATACCGGACTGAAGCGTGAGTCGGGAGATGAAACGCAGCACGGTGACAAAGTGTCCGGTCTGTAAGTCATGGATTAGGTAGTCAGCGCTGAGTCGGGCGGTCACTTCCTTAACGGATTCAGGCAGAGATGACGCTTCCGGAAATGCGTCGTCGACCAGACGCATATCGCCCTGGAAGTCTTTAAGCAGGATGCGCTGCGGAATGTTGTCTTTCATCACCAGCGTGACATTTTGCCCATGGGCAATGAGCGCAACGCCATAACGACACATCAGGTGATAGAAAGGGATCACCGCGACTTTAAACATGCGGCTCAGCCAGCTTTCTGCATCCAGCGTTGAGCGTGCAATCCAGGCGCTAATTAGCGGATATCCGGCGTTATCCGTCTCCATCAATGCGGCCATTAGCACCGCCTGCTCGCCTTGTTGCAGATAACAGGAGGGATTTTCGCGCCAGATGACACCGAGCATCTCCTGATAGCGATAAGGTGCACCAGCCAGCGCGGCGTAACTTTCGTGCGCCAGATACCCTGCGGCCGGTTCGGCGAGGATTTGCGCGCCCGTTGCACGTAGCGTCTCATCTTGTGCAAATTGCTGCTTCAACCAGCCAGAGGCCAGCGGCCCGGCGGCAATGTATTTACCAGGAATGCCGCGATAGCAGGAGGTGTTGTAAATGGTCAGCGGTAGTTTGATATCAAAGCGCGCGACGCGGCTTACATTGGTCAGCGTGCGCAATGATTGCTGCGCCAGATAGCTATCCCCAAATTCCCCCAGCTCGACCATGTCACGGCGAGCCAGATAAGGCAGGAAGTGGATGGCGATTTTTTGATGCCACTGCCACGGGTGAACGGGCACCGCAATCCAGCTATCGTCGAGCTGAAAAGACTGCCAGCATTGGCGGAAACGCGTTAGCTCGGCGCTGTCCATGGCGCTGGAGATTAACCCTGCGATATCGCAGTTTTGGTCCTGACTCCAGACGAACTTATCCCGCCGCACCGCTATCCAGTGCAGACGAAATCGATTCCGGTACTCCGGGGCATAGGCGCGTAATGCATCGATTCCCCATCCGCGGCGACCCTTATTGAAAATGAACTTTGGATGCCCGCTGAGCAGGCATTGTAGTTCATCAGGATCGAGATCAATCAGATCGTCCGCAGTCAGAGACTGACGCGCTTCCCTAAGTTGCATATCACCACGAAGCGTTGCGTAGAGGTCTTCCAGGTGTTCAGCTGTCTGGGCATCGCTCATCTCCAGCACCGTCGCCAGTTGATACAACAGGGCATCGGCCTCCACGGGTCCGCCGCTGAGTGAGTCGGGCACGATGTGCAACCAGCCCCAGATACTGCGGCTGGCCGTAAAGTCCCATCGCACGGCACCCACGACGATGGCCCAGCGGCCGGAACTTTCTTCGCTGGCATGCAGCGCACGCTCATACTCAAGCTCAGCGAGAATTTTGGCGATCATCTCGCGATTGACCTGCTCCCACATCACAAGCCCACCTCCGTAAAGAAGCGGTGGCGCTCACTCATCACCAGACGGGAGCGTTTATGCGGAAAGTCGAATTCCTTGAGGGTGTGATAGCCCGCTACCGGGAGGTGACGGAAAAGACGTTGATTGTCGAAGCGGGGTTCAGCCACGACGCGCTGGGTACGGGATTCGTCCAGGAACAGAAAATGCGTCAGTCCGCGTAACCAACTGCGGATATGGTGCGCACCTCGCCACGTTTCTTCACCCACCAGCATATGCAGGCCACGATCGTAGGGCTGCCAGCGATAATGGCGACCGATACGATCTTCAGCCGCCCAGTAAACTTCGAAATATCCAAAAGGTTGATCGTCGAAACAACCTATCAGCGGATAGCAGTAACCTGAATCAAGCTGTTTACGCAGGTAAGTTTCCAGTTCTGGCTGCGGCGCGGCCATTTCCCAGAAGGCATTGACACGGGGATCGTTCATCCAGCGAGTAAAGCGCTCGGCGTCTTGTGCAATGTCTGCTACGCGGAAACTGAGTGTCCGCTTAATCTGGGGATCGTAACGGCGATAAACTTCGCCTTCCGGACGGGCAGGGCGCACGGGATAATAGAGCTGACGCTCCTGGTCAAACTGCATCTTCCCGCGGGCTACTGCGGGTTCGCTTCTGCACCAGAGTGGCAGCTGCCAGAAAGTCTCACGCGAGAAGAAGTCGCCGTTGACCGCGTCAAATAATTTCTGCGCCTGCGTTTCGTGTTGCCACTGTTCCCAGGGAAGGTGGATACCGCTTAGCTGTGGCGCTGCGACCAATAACTGGTCGATGACGTCAACAAGCCAGCCATCAGGCATAGAGGGGATCAGCGGCAATGATGCGCTGTTATCCAGTCCCAGCATCAAGGGTAAGAACTGCTCGGTTTGAGAACAGTAGAACCCCTGATTAACATGAACAATGTTTGCCTGCGGCATCATGACTTCTCCCTGTAAAACGGATTCTGGAAATCGAAGTAGATCACCGCCGGATCGACGATGGTGTTTTCGTTATGATCGTGGAGGTAACAATGGAAGTTGCCTTTGCAGTTCCAGTGTTTGCTATCGAGAACGTAATCCAGGGTGCGGGTATCGCTGACGCTGTTGCGTAACGCCGCCAGTTTGTCGCGCACCTTTTCCATCAGAAGAAGCTCAGTGGAGAAACCCGCAGCACCCAGCGCCGCGGTCACGGCAAGGGTCGAGTTTACTAACAGGTAATAAGGGAAATAACGCAGCACCTGATCCCAACTGAAGTGATTTTCGGCATCGGTTTCATCAATTTCGGCGAGCCAGTTGCTGGCATTTTCCGTGAAGCCGCTTCCCTGGCAGTCGCGATAAAGCAGGCCGATGGGGAGATCTTGCTGCATCTCCACCAGAATGTTTTGTTGGTGCGCCAGCAGCACCAAACCGAAGTTTGCTTCAGCGCTAAACACGGGCAGCAGCACGTGATCGCAATAGGCGTTGAGCCAGCACTGCGCTGCCTGCGGTAAAGATAATCCCAGCCTGACGCTTAACCTGCGCACTGCCGCTGCCAGCAGGCTATCGCCTCCGTCAGGTGCAGCCTGTGTAAGACTTACCAGCACATTAGTCTGCGTTTCCGGAGTGTCGAAAAGCAGGTTTACCCTCAGTGCCATCAGACTCTCTTCCTGGATGACACCTTCCACATCGCGCAAACCGGCCCAGCCGTCTTCTTGCATGACCCGCATCGTGGGATGTTGCATCTGCATCGTTTGCCATTGCGCTGTCTGAGCAAGACGAGCAAGGCGCATACCGCGTTTCACCTCCTTCACCGACAATGTGCGAACAGAATTTGTCAGACGTACGCTGAGTGAAAATTTGATCATGTCGTTGCTGGCGGGAGAGTAAAGCGAACGGGACGAGCTGGTGGGGAACCATTCGCTGCCGGCTTCCCCTAAATCGACCAATGCCCCTTGCGCGACCAGTTGCTGGCACCATGATTGCGATAGCAGATGCTGTGCCTGCCAGGGATGCATCGGCACCAGCCAATGCGTATCGGTGAAATGGTGTAACAGATCTGGCGCATTTTGGGCGGTGAAGCGAAACAGTCGTGCGCGTAACGTCAGCCCGAGGCTCTCGCCAGCAATGTACTGCTTTTCAACGGATAACCAACGCAGCGGAAAGCGTGAGCCAAAATCAGGCAGATAACGCCGCGCCTCTGATTCACTGAATGGCTCATGCGATTTAGGCGCAGGATGAAAAGCGTGTCCCACCAGCAGCGCTTGTTCGGCGTCTGAAAATGAGAGCGGTTGTTGCCGCAAAGCTGGCCAGCGATGACGCAGATTGATTGCATGCCAGGTATTGGTATGGCTTTCCTGCACCCGATGTTGGAACCGTTCAATGGCGTTGCTTTTCAATTCCGTTCTTATGGCCGGTTTTGCCAGGATCAGTGGCACCCATTGTTCAAAACTGACTGGCTCACCCACCGGGAATTCCGGGCTAATGAGCAGGGCTGGGAATTGATACTGATGATGTTGAGTAGGGGAAAAATAACGCAGTGGAAAACAGAGGGTATGAGAAGACGATAGCGGCAAAAGGATGTGTTCATTTTGCAGTGGAGGCGCCTCCGTGAGATGTTTCCAGTCACGTGTTTCACGGAAAAGTGCGTTGAGAAAACATTGCGCCGCCACGTCTACTTCCGACGTCCGAGATAGATAATTCATAAGATAATCTCGCAGATCAACTGATAATGATTATCGTTATGATAAGTATTTCATTTACATTGACAACTGTTTTTGCAATATTTACATACATCTTAAGTCATATATATCCCTGTATTTAACGGTGTCTTTACAAATTAATGTCAGTCATTTCAGTTTTGTTTAGTTTGAGGGTGGTAAGAAAATCCTCTTGGCCACTGGCTTTATGTGCCGGTTTGTTGGGGATTGGACAGAATGGCTTATTAGTTGTTCTGCCCCATTTGGTGGACTTGACGGGCCTTACCCTTTCCACCTGGGCAGGATTACTGCTCTTTGGTTCCATGCTCTTTCTGCCTGCTTCGCCTTGGTGGGGGAAAGTATCCGAAGTGAGGGGCTGCAAGTTCGTGGTCGTCGCGGCTCTGACCGGATATTTGTTGAGCTTTGGCGCACTGGCTGCTGTGGTAGGTCTGATGTCACAACACGCTCTCGGTGCGGGTCTGGGGCTGATGGGCTTAATTCTCTCCCGCGTCATTTACGGCCTGACTGTATCGGGCTTGGTGCCTGCCGCACAAACATGGGCCATGCAACGATCGGGGCCAGAGCAGCGAATGGCCGCTTTAGCGACTATCAGTTCCGGCATCAGCTGTGGAAGACTGCTGGGTCCCCCTTTAGCCGCACTTGCTTTAGGTCTAAGTCCCATGGCGCCTTTATGGTTAATGGCCGGGGCGCCTTTGTTCGCATTACTCCTGATCGGCGGACAATATGCGGATCCTCCTCTTGGCGTCATGCCGCATCAATCCACACGTTTCCACAGCAAACTGTTGCCATTCCTTTGCCTGGCTTTACTGCTGGCGGTCGCTATCAGTCTGATGCAGATTGGCCTTGCACCGCTATTGCATCATTCTATCCAGCTGCCTGATGCCGTTAGCTATCATCTTGCATGGCTGTTGAGTCTGGCCGCGGTAAGTACCTTGCTGGCTCAATTTCTGGTGGTGAGGCCGCAGCGTCTGGGCATCACGTCGCTTTTGGTTTTGGCGGGCATGCTGATGATCGCAGGCTTAGCCATGATGGTGATGGGCAATTTACCGGTGTTATATGCCGGGATCGCCGTCACCTCTTTTGGCACAGCCATGGCCACGCCAGCCTATCAGTTACTGCTTAATCAGCAGCTCTCAATCGGCAAAGGAGCGGGTTTGATCGCGACCAGCCATACGCTTGGTTATGGCGTCAGTGCGCTGTTGGTACCCTTGATTACGTGGCTGGCAGGACAGGGCCACTTAATGGCGGGTGCATGGAGTGCATCAATAATCTTCTTCATGATCACCCTCTGGCTGGTGGTCATTTTTAAATCAGAAAGTCAGCGCTGAGCGCCAGGAAAGAAGCATGGCCACCGTTCCCGGTTATAGAATATTTAATGTCACACTTTTGCAGAAGAGATGGCTGACCCCTTCACTGATGAGCTGTGTGTTCACTGGCGACCAGGTCGCGCAGATGAAGATGGATGGGCCGGACCAGCGCATCAAATTACTCCTCCCTTCTTCCAGCGGCCTTGCTTCAGATTTGACTGAGAGCGGCGCATGGTGGGATCAACTTAAAAGCATCCCCGCTGAACAACGGCCAATACTCCGCACTTATACGCTTCGACACGTCAATGCGACTGAGAGAAAAATGGACGTGGAGTTTGTCATTCACGGCATAGAAGGACCTGCATCGGCTTGGGTGTTATCTGCCAGCCCAGGTGATTCTCTACAGATTGTTGCGCCTAATCGTGAACATGAAGCCAGCAGCGGTGGATATGAGTGGAAACCCGATCCTGAGGTGGAGCGAGCATTGATCATTGCTGATGAGACAGCGCTACCTGCGGTTAAGGGGATTTTAGCGCAAATGGCTGAAATGCCTTCTCCGCCGCAAACTCAAGTCTTTCAGGAAGTCCCATTAGAAAAAGACGTTGTGGACCTGAGCAAATACGCCTTTGCTGAGGTATTTTGGCTCCCACGCGACAAACTAAACACCGTTCACGGCGAAGCACTGTTGGCCGCGGTAAGAGAGCAAGCTGTTATCCCTGCTGACACAATCAATACGTTTCATGACTGCGCGTATGAAAGCGAACAGGAAGATCTGTGGCAGAGTGCAGAAAGCATGAATAAACGGTTTCATGGTTGGGTTGCGGCTGAGTCTTCAACGGTAAAACATATTCGTCACTACCTGGTTGGGGAGCGAAATATTGAGAAAACTCTGGTCAGCTTTATGGCGTACTGGAGCAAAGGGAAAGTATGAACCTGACGATGTAAAACCCGCCTACCCGGTTTTTCCATCGCCCGATTGCGTCTATTTTTCTCTACAATCTCTGTATCAAAAAACCAATTGAACCTTAGCGGCGCGCTCTTTATCCGCAGCGAGATCTAATGCTTGTGCGGCATCGACCATATTTATAGGGTTTGCGTGTCGCTGTACTGCGGCGAACTGAAAACCTGCTGCGGGGTGCCAGGCAGCTAATGGCTGACCTGGTGACCAGCAGCACGCCGTCAGTGAACCCGAACGCATTCCGCTTCAGCCGTTTTACCGATGGCGTAGTGATTCGCGCGCAGCGCTGGCTGTGATAATGGGAATACGGTCCAGGCTCCACTGAGACAGGCATGGATGGCATTAAGCGATCTGCGGTAATGCCTCCAGGAGTTTATCCAGCGTGACTGGATAGTCTCTGACTCTGACACCCGTCGCGTTGTAGATAGCATTCACAATAGCCGCACCAACACCGCATAATCCCAGTTCACCCACGCCCTTGGCTTTCATCGGCGAAGAGACCGGGTCGGTATCTTCAAGAAAGATGACTTCCTGATCGGGAATATCAGCATGAACCGGCACTTCATACGCTGCCATATCATGATTGACAAAGAATCCCAACCGGGTATCCACCGCGAGTTCTTCCATCAGTGCGCCACCTAAGCCCATTGTCATCGCGCCGATGACCTGACTACGCGCGGTTTTCGGGTTGAGTATTCGACCCGCTGCACAGACAGCCAGCATGCGGCGCACGCGCACTTCCCCTGTGTAGATATCCACGGCTACCTCGGCAAAATGCCCGGCAAAGGTGGATTGCTGATACTGCTGATCGAGATCGCCAAACTCAATGGTGTCTTCTGCCGTCAGAGTGCATTGAGCCGCTGCTACAGTCAGCGGCACGCTGCGATGACCTGAGCGCACTTCGCCTCCTACAAACTCTGCTTCATCAGGATTGATGCCGAGTACTGTCGACACTTTTTCACGCAGTTTCACACAGGCGGCATAAACGCCGGCCGTTGAGGTATTCGCGCCCCACTGGCCACCCGATCCCGCTGAGACCGGGAAATCTGAATCCCCCAGTTTAACTGTGACTTGTTCGAGAGGCACGCCCATCATTTCTGCCGCCGTCTGGGCGATGATGGTGTAACTACCGGTACCAATATCCGTCATGTCAGTTTCCACGGTGACGATGCCTTGCGCATCCAGATGCACCCGTGCACCGGAGGAAGCGAGGAGATTGTTGCGGAATCCAGCGGCCACACCTAAGCCCACCAGCCAGCGCCCGTCTCTCACCTGCGCAGGTGATGCATTACGCTTTTGCCAGCCGAATTTATCTGCACCAGTGCGCAGACACTCAATCAGCTGGCGGCGTGAGAAGGGGCGTTGAATATCGGCGGGATCAACCTGAGTATCATTCAGTATGCGGAATTGCACCGGATCGATGCCCGCTTTTTCTGCCAT
Source organism: Pantoea sp. BL1 (assembly GCF_000963985.1). Classification (NCBI taxonomy): domain Bacteria; kingdom Pseudomonadati; phylum Pseudomonadota; class Gammaproteobacteria; order Enterobacterales; family Erwiniaceae; genus Pantoea; species Pantoea sp. BL1. The sequence goes on from NZ_JZRH01000007.1 coordinate 32,591, forward strand.
CTCATCAATGGCAATTTCCAGCGCCATTAATCCCGGCGCTTCACCCGGTGCCCGCATCGCATTGCCTTCCGGCAGATCAAGCGTTGCCAGACGCAGGCCCGTCAGACGGTTGGCTCCGGCATAAAGGAGCTCCGTCTGTTGTACTGCGGTCTCAGGCGTACCGTTCGGCAAGTTACCCGACCAGCTAATATGCGAAATGCCCGTAATATGCCCGGACTTGTCGGTACCCATGCGAATATGCTGGATCGTCGCCGGTCGATGGGTGGTGTTATTGGGGATCATTGGCCGGGGCAGCATCACTTTTACCGGACGTTTAACGACACGCGCACCTAAAGCAGCCAGCAGGGCATCACTGCGCAGAAACAACTTTCCGCCAAAACCCCCGCCAATATAAGGCGACAGCACCCGCACTTTTTCCAGCGGCAGGTTCAGGGTCTTCGCGAGATCGGATCGGCACCAGTTAATCATCTGGTTTGATGTCCAGACCGTTACCCTGTCTTTATCCCACATGGCCATTGAAGCATGAGGTTCCATGGCCATATGGCTTTGGTCCGGCGTGGTATAGGTTTGGTCCAGCACAAACGCCGCTTCACTCAGGGCACGCTCTGCATCTCCTACGATTTTATCCGGGGTATCTTCGGATGGAGAGGTGACGGAGGGTTTCGCATCCTCAAGGCTGTAAACCCCTTCATCTTGCTGATAGCTAACCTCTACCAGCTGGGCTGCCGCACGTGCCTGTTCAAACGTTTCAGCGACAACTAATGCCACAGCCTGATGGTAATGTTCGATATGGTATTCAGCCAGCAACGTTGCCGTGTTCATCTCTCCCTTACCGAGTTTGCCCGCGTTTCTGGCCGTGACAACGCCTAAGACGCCCGGAGCATCTTCAGCGGCTGCGGTAATGAGTGAAGTGATTTTTCCTTTGGCAATCGGGCTGCCCACCACGTACCCATACGCGACACCGGGCGCTTCATCATGCCATTCATAGGCGTAAGGCGCGCTACCGGTGGTTTTGAGCGGACCATCAATGCGATCTAAGGGGCGTCCCACGTATCTGAGCTGGTCAATAGGATTGGTGCCGGCAGGTTTCTCAAATTTCATGGTTTTGCCCTCGCTTCTGCCAGCACCGAAGCCAAAGTGCGCTTCGCCAGTATCAGCTTAAATTGGTTATCCGCCGTAGGTTGCGCATCCTCAAACAACTTATCGAAAACCGGCTGAGAACCCTTGGGCAGCTCGCTGTCTGCTGATGTCCGCCGCCAGGGCTGGTGTGCCACACCGCCCACGGCGATCCTTCCTGAGTTATCTCGGTGTACGATAGCGGCAATGGAAACCAGTGCAAAAGCATAAGAAGCGCGGTCGCGCACTTTACGGTAGATATGCGTGCCTCCCACCGGCGGCGGCAGTAAGACCGCGGTAATAAATTCGCCAGCGTTAAGCACCGTTTCAAGGTGAGGCGTCTGACCAGGAGTGCGGTAGAATTCGTTGATAGGAATTGCGCGCTCGCTGCCATCCGGGCTGACGGTTTCGATGGTGGCATCCAGCAGTCGCATGGCTACGACCATGTCGCTGGGATGGGTCGCGATACAATCGTTACTGACACCCACCACGGCATGCTGACGGCTGTAACCCCCGATCGCCGCACAGCCGCTGCCGGGCTGACGTTTATTGCAGGGCTGATAGGTGTCATAGAAGTAAGGGCAGCGCGTGCGCTGGAGCAGATTTCCTGCGGTCGTGGCCTGATTACGTAACTGACCGGACGCCCCCGCGAGCAACGCACGTGAAAGAACCGCGTAATCCCTGCGCACGCGCATGTCTGCGGCAAGATCGGTGTTACGCACCAGCGCACCGATACGCAGTCCACCTTGCTGGGTGGGCTCAACCTTATCCAGCGCCAATCCGTTCACATCAATGAGATGAGCGGGCGTTTCTATCTCCAGCTTCATTAAATCCAGCAGGTTGGTGCCGCCAGCAATAAACTTTGCGCCGGGGTTTTGCTGTACGCGCCTGGCGGCTTCCAGAGGAGAGGTGACTTTTTCATAGCTGAAGGCTTTCATGATGTCTGACCCTCCGCGTAGTCTTCAATAGCGGCGAGGATATTGGCGTAGGCCCCGCAGCGGCAGATATTGCCGCTCATACGCTCGCGAATTTCATCTGCATGCCGCGTTGGCTGCTCCAGCAGGTCTGAGGAGACGTGGCTGGGGATCCCGTCTGCAATCTCTTTCAGAACGGCCACGGAAGAGCAAATCTGTCCCGGCGTGCAGTAACCGCACTGATAGCCATCATGTTTGATGAATGCAGCCTGTAGCGGGTGCAGATTGTCCGGCGTCCCCAGGCCTTCAATGGTGGTGACCTCAGCGTGCTGCTGCATCACCGCCAGCGTGAGGCATGAATTAATGCGTCGCCCATCTACGATAACGGTACAGGCACCGCACTGACCGTGGTCGCAGCCCTTTTTGGTCCCGGTAAGATGCAGATGTTCGCGTAAAGCATCCAGCAGCGTGGTGCGGGTATCCAGATGCAGGGACTGCTCTTTACCATTCACTTTCAAGGTTACTGGCATCAAGGCGGGTGGCGGTGTGGTGGCTAACGCGTGTTTGCTCGACGCGGTCGCAGATGAATCGTTGTTCGCTGTTTTGGCGCCTTCTTTGACGCTAGCCTGCTGGTGGTTGACATCGTGTGGGGTGCTCATACCCGGCCTCCAGAAAAATTTGGGTGCCTAAGGCACCTCTGTTTATAAGGTTTTTTGGAAACACTAAGCATAGACGTCAATTCAGCATTGCGGGCTGGCCGGGCTATTTCCTTCCTGGAGATAAGCAGAATGGGAAATAAAACAGCTTAAACACGGCTGAGTAGGGCAGTAAACCGTCTCGCTTAGATTGAGACTTTCCCGCATCGCTTGACGTAAGAGTAAGATGTGCCGTACTGACTGTTTATCGAATGGAAAAATCGTTATGTCGATGCCGCCCTTTCTCAATGCCGGGGATAAAGTCATCATTTATGATGGTGTCTGTAAGTTGTGCAATGCTTGGGTTATTATTTTGCTGAGCCATCACATCGATCGCAAAATACGCTTTGTAGCCATTCAGAGTGAGAAGGGTAAAACGCTGTTGAGATATGCCGGCTTGCCCGATGAAAATATTCGAACAATCGTTCTGATTAATCAGAATCAACACTGGCTCAGGTCACAGGCGATATGCCGGGCAATGGCATTTATGCCGTGGCCCTGGAAGGTGTTGTCTTTAATTCGTTTTCTGCCTGATTTTATTACTGACTTTATTTACAATCGTATTGCACAGAATCGCTATCGGTTATTTGGCCATTATGATGATGTTCATGAGATAGAAGGGGATTATCCTGGAAGGTTTTTATGAGAGTGAGGCGTTTGGTGGGGTTATGATTTGTCGGTTCTCAACTCAAATAACGCTGACTGGGCAGAGCGAACCTGAGTTTGGCAATTTAGCCACCACAAAAAATTCATCCCGGGATTTAAATGAAATATTAGTGAGCGGTTCCGCCTTTAAGTCCAAATCAAACTCTGCGCCATTCGAATTTAATGCGACCTAAGCGTTATATCTTAAAGCAACTTTTTAATTGAGGCTGTATGATAAGCGTACAAAGTGGATATTATATTTGAAACTTTAGTAGCCTATTAGAGTAGAGCGACAAGAACATCAAATTTTCTCACACTGCATTTATTGAATACTAAGAGGAGTCCGTTCCCTAGCCTTTGAGTTGCAGGGCAGACCTAATAGCACACAATGAATTCGCAGCCTGCCCTGATAATGCCAATATCTGCAGCATAATTAGCGATTGTTTTTAGAATAGACTCAAGTCATTAATGGTGCGTCTTTCATTGCATGGCTAGCACCTTGAATTTCTTTTACGCCATGATGTTCTTTCACACGGTGAGTGCTGACCATTGATTTCAGAGTCACACAACTTATTATGGTCACTGGAAAGCACCTCCAGCTCGCGGGTTTTTTACAGGCCCTAACTGGTCATAAATGTTAACTATATGCCGGGGAAGCGATGTTTCTGGGAATTGATTGTGGGACGCAGGGCACCAAGGTGCTGTTGTGGGATGCAGAAAATCAGCACGTGCTGGCAACCAGTTTTCATGCCCACTCTCTGCTGAACGAAAGACCCGGACAGAAAGAGCAGCATCCCGCTGACTGGCTCAATGCCATGCGGGCAGGGGTGCGTGATGTGATAAAAAAAAACGGGCATTGGTCACGATAAAATCATCGGGATGGGTGTTTCAGGGCAGCAACATGGACTGGTGATTCTCGACCAGCATGACGCCGTGATCCGTCCGGCGAAACTCTGGTGCGATACGGAAAGTGCTTCCGAGCTGGCGCATTTTCTGCAGGCATATCAGTCCGTTTATGGCCAAAGCCTGAGTGCTGACATTGGTATCCCGGTCCCGGTAGCCTTTACGCTGGGCAAACTGCTGTAGGTTAAGCAGCATGAATCCGCCCATTACGCCCGCATCGACAAAGTGATGCTGCCACATGACTATCTCAATTATTTCCTCACCGGCCATTTTCGTACCGAGCCGGGTGATGCCTCCGGAACCGGCTATTTCGATACCCGGCTGAAAGCCTGGCGTACTTCGGTCCTGGAACTGATAGACCCCGGCCTGATTACTAAGCTACCCGAAATCATGGCTTCCCATCACGCACAGGGCTTACTTCGTGCTGAGGCTGCCGCGTATCTGGGGCTTTCAACCGGCATAGTGGTGTCCAGTGGCGGCGGCGATAACATGATGTCTGCGATCGGCACAGGCAATATCGCGCCCGGCCAGGTGACGATGAGTCTGGGCACATCAGGAACCCTATCCACCTGCCAGCCCGAACAGATCGATTGCAGCGGCTTTGAGGACATCAATACCTTCTGTTCCTCGACCGGAGCCTGGCTGCCGCTTATCAGCACGATGAACGTGACCAACGCCATCAATAGCTACAGGCACCTGATGGATATCGACATTAAAGATTTCGACAACTACCTGATGGCGAGTAAACCCGGAGCGGAAGGGCTGTTTTCATTTCCGTGGCTGAACGGTGCGCGATTGCCCAATCTGCCCGGTACGCGTGGAGAAATCTCGGGGATGACGATGGCGAACTTTACCAAACCGCACCTGTTACGCTCGGTGGTCGAAGGGGTGACCTTCAATCTCTGCAAGGGCATTGAGATTTTCAATGCCAGAGGGCTGGTGTTCGACAGCGTCACTATTATTGGCGGCGGCGCAAACAGCAGAGCCTGGTGCGGAATGATTGCCGATATTACCGGGCTCACCGTAACCCGGCCGACCGTACCCGACGCGGCAGCACTGGGTGCCGCCATTCAGGCGCACTGGTGTTATCGCAACAGTACGTATCATGCCGAAACGGTTACCCTGTCACAGTTACTCCCAGAATGGCTTACCTCTGAACAGGGTGAGACGATCGCGCCTGATCCAGTTATCAGCGAACAATACCGGCAGATCTATCAGCGTTATCACGCTGAGGTGTATAAACGCAAAGCTCGCTATCTGGATGAAAGCCTAGAGTAGGCCTGGGTTAGCGACACACTCATGCCACAATCACTGTCTTACCCTTTTTCCTCAGTTCTGCCAGCGCCTCAGCAGGCGCATCTTCATCGGTGATCACCGTATGAATTTTGTCGAGCGCAAGAACCTGATTAAATCCTTTACGGCCGAACTTGGAGGAGTCTGTCAGGACAATCACCTGTCTGGAGGCGGCCGCCATCACCGCGCTGATGGCAAACCCTTCATTAAAGGTCGTGATCCCGTTTTCGACGTCTAATCCATCCGCTCCCACGAACATCAGATTGGCCGACACGTCGCGTAATGCCAGTTCGGCAATACTGCCGTGCAGCGAGGCGGTTTTATGGCGCACGGTCCCACCGCACACCACCAGGATGATGTCTTTGTTGTCAGACAGGATGGTGGCGGCGGGCAGGCTGTTGGTGATCACCGTGATATTTTGCCGCTCGGCCAGCGCTTCGGCTAACAGCTTGGTGGTGCTGCCGCTGTCGAGAATCACGGTATCCCCTTCTTTCACCAGCCTGGCGGCCTCGATGGCGATACGCTGTTTGGGATCAGCGGCCAGCTGATAACGTTCATTGAGACTCACTTCAGTATGAGATGCGTTGGCGTCGTTAGCCGAAGCCTCAATACTGGCCGCACCGCCGTGAAATCGGGTGACCAGTCCCCGCTCTTCCAGCAGACGAATATCGGCCCGCACCGTGACTTCCGTCACGCCTAGTTCAGCAGAGATGTCCGTCACCAGCCGGCTGCCGGTGCTGTTGACCATATCAACAATCCTGTTTCTGCGTTCAAACGCATTCATAAACGATCCCCTTAGATGAAAACCAATCCTAAAACGAAAGGATAAGAAAGTAAAACGGCAATATTAGAAGTGAGGGCTTAATACAAGAATTACCGACATTTTATTGAGTTACATACTGAATTAAATAGGAAATATTTCATCTGGCCTTTTAGTTTTGCCATCACAGCAGATAATTAAAACGAAAAATAAAGAAGCAATACGGAAATATATAGATCATGATCACATAAATAAAAGAAAGGAATTGTGCTAAAAACGAAAGATTGTGATGGTGATAAGCATACTTTCGGAGGACAAAATGAAGAAAATCATCCAGCAGCACAAAGACGGTCTTGATTGCGGTATCTGCTCAGTCTGTTCCGCACATCCACTGGTTATTGAAGCGGCACTGCGTCTCGATCTGCACACTCAGCGACAGGTCCTGATCGAGGCGACATCCAACCAGGTCAATCAGTTTGGTGGCTACACCGGTATGAAGCCGGAGGATTTCCGTGATTACGTGCTGGGTATCGCCGCGCGCGTCGGCTTCCCGGCTGAACGCCTGATTCTCGGCGGCGACCACCTGGGACCCAACGTCTGGCAGGGCGAGAAGGCAGAGCAGGCGATGGAGAAGTCCCGCGTATTGATCGCGGCGTATGTGAAAGCGGGATTCAGTAAGATTCACCTCGATGCTTCGATGTCCTGTGCGGATGACCCGGTTCCACTGTCGCCGGACGTGGTCGCCGAGCGTGCCGCAGAACTGTGCCGTATGGCGGAAGAAACGGCCACAGCAGAACAGAAGGCCGCGCTGACCTACATCATCGGCACCGAAGTGCCGGTACCGGGCGGCGAAGCGCACGCAATCAACGAGGTACAGGTTACGCGTCCAGAAGATGCGGCATACACGCTGGATGTACATCATAAAGCGTTCCGTGCCGCCGGCTTAGATGACGCGATTGGTCGCATTATCGGGCTGGTGGTGCAGCCTGGCGTGGAGTTTGATCACAGCAGTGTGATCCACTACGCCCCGGCTGAAGCGCGTGAGCTCAGCACATTTATTGAGTCAACGCCGGTGGTGTATGAAGCTCACTCAACTGACTACCAGACCCGAAAAGCCTATCGCGCGCTGGTGAAAGATCACTTCGCCATTCTGAAAGTCGGTCCGGCGCTGACCTTTGCCCTGCGCGAGGCCATCTTTGCGTTAGCTGAAATCGAAAAAACCCTGGTTGCACCTGAAAAACAGAGCCAGATCCTCGCGGTCATCGACCAGGTGATGCTGAACGAACCGGGCTACTGGAAAAAGTACTATCGCCCGGCGTTCTCCGACTCGCTGGTGGACATTCACTACAGCCTTTCAGACCGCATCCGCTATTACTGGCCAAATGCGCGCATTGTCAGTGCCTTTGACGCGCTGAAAGACAATCTTAACGGCGTGGAGCTGCCGCTCGGTCTGCTAAGCCAGTATCTGCCTAAACAGTTCGATCGCGTGCTGAATGGCAGCATCAGCGCGGATCCCCACACCCTCATCATCGACAAGATTCAGGATGTCCTGCGTGACTACGCGTTCGGATGTGAACCTGAACTGAACCTGCAAAAAGAGGTAAGCCATGCATAACTACCGCCTTCTCGTCTCCTCCGGCCTGAGCTTTATGGATGCCGAAGAAGCGCTGAATCACATCGGCCAGAAAATGGTGCGCGACGGCATCTGTCGTGACAGCTATCCGGCGGCGTTGCTGGAACGTGAAGCCGCCTATCCAACCGGTATTGCGTTGGACGGGCACGCCGTCGCCATTCCGCACTGTGATGCGTCACATGCTGTGGAGCCGGCGATTTATCTGATCCGTCCCGCCTCGCCCGTGCAGTTTCAGCAGGCGGACGATGACGGCACGATCGGCGCCGAGCTAATTATTGCGCTGGTCGTCACGCACCCTGAACAGCAGTTGAACCTGCTCAAGGCGCTGTTCGGCCAGCTGCAGCAGCCTGAATTTATCGAAAGTCTGCTAAGCGCGCCTGAGAGCGAACTGGCCGACTGCTTTACCCACCGCCTGCTCGCACCGGCGGCCTGATAACAACACCTGACCCTGCACCCGGAGAAAAACAATGAAACGTAAAGTGATTGTCGCCTGTGGCGGCGCCGTAGCCACCTCAACCATGGCGGCAGAGGAAATCAAAGATCTCTGTGAAGAGAACAGCATTACCGTCGAAATCGTGCAGTGCCGCGTTAACGAGATCGAAACCTACATGGACGGTGTGGACCTGATCTGTACCACGGCCCGCGTTGACCGTCAGTTTGGTGATATCCCGGTGGTGCACGGCATGCCGTTCATCTCAGGCGTGGGTATTGATGCGTTGCGCGACAAAATCCTGACCGTTCTTCAGGGGTAAGCTTATGTTTACTGAAATCATGCGTTACATCCTCGATCTCGGCCCGACAGTGATGCTGCCGATCGTGATCATTATTTTCTCCGTCTGCCTCGGGATGAAAGTGGGCGATGCCTTTAAGTCTGGACTGTTTATCGGCATCGGCTTTGTCGGCATTGGGCTGGTGATTGGGTTGATGCTGGACTCTATCGGACCTGCCGCCAAAGCCATGGCGGCCAATTTTGAGATTGGCCTCGATGTGGTCGATGTCGGCTGGCCGGGATCGTCGCCAATGACCTGGGCGTCACAGATTGCGCTGGTCGCCATTCCGATTGCGATTGTAGTGAACATCCTGATGCTGGTCACCCGCATGACGCGCGTGGTGAACGTCGATATCTGGAACATCTGGCACATGACATTCACCGGCGCGATGCTGCATCTGGCGACGGGTTCATACTGGCTGGGCATTCTGGGCGTGGTGCTGCATGCGGCCTTCGTTTACAAACTGGGTGACTGGTTTGCGCGCGATACCAGAAACTACTTCGATCTTGATGGTATCGCCATCCCGCACGGTTCCTCTGCCTATATGGGGCCGGTGGCGGTACTGGTAGACACTATTATTGATAAAATCCCGGGCCTGAAGCGTATTCACTTCAGCGCTGATGACGTGCAGAAGCGCTTCGGTGCTTTTGGTGAGCCGGTGACTGTCGGCTTCATCATGGGTATCGTGATCGGCCTGCTGGCAGGCTACGACGTCAAAGGCGTGCTGCAGCTGGCGGTAAAAACCGGCGCAGTGATGTTGCTGATGCCACGCGTGATCAAACCCATTATGGATGGCCTCAACCCGATTGCTAAACAGGCCCGAAAGCGCATGCAGGCAAAATTCGGTGGTCAGGAATTCCTGATTGGCCTCGATCCGGCGCTGCTGCTGGGCCACACCTCGGTGGTCTCCGCCAGCCTGATCTTTATTCCACTGACCATCCTGATTGCCGTGTTCGTGCCGGGCAACCGTGTGCTGCCGTTCGGCGACCTGGCCACCATCGGCTTCTTCGTGGCCATGGCCGTTGCCGTACACCAGGGCAACCTGTTCCGCACCCTGATCTCCGGCATCATCATCATGGGCATGACGCTGTGGATTGCCACCCAGACTATCGGGCTGCATACCCAGCTTGCTGCCAACGCGGGCGCACTTAAGGCTGGAAGCCAGGTGGCCTCGCTGGACCAGGGCGGTTCACCGGTGACCTATCTCCTGATCCAGTTCCTGACCTGGCAGAACGTCACCGCGCTGGTGGTGATTGGTACGGTTTATCTGCTGGGCGTCGTGCTGACATGGCGCAGAGCGCGCCAGGCAATGCAGCCACAGCCAGAGCCGGATAACACCCTTTCTCAGAGTAATTCTTTAGCGAAATAACCGACGGGGGCGAGTTCCCCGTACTTCCCGGAGTTTACCCCATGAAATCTGTCGTGATTCACGCCGGAGGCAGCGTTACGGTTGAACAACAGCCGTTGCCTCAGATTGAAGCCAGAGATGATGTGCTGGTGCAGGTCATCTGCTCCGGACTCTGCGGTTCAGATATTCCGCGCATCTTTCACGCAGGCGCACATTTTTATCCCATCACGCTGGGACACGAGTTCTGCGGCCGCGTAGTGGAATCCGGCACGAGCGTCAGTGACCTTGACGTTGGCGACCTGGTCTCCTGCGTGCCGCTGCAACCCTGCTTTGACTGCGAAGAGTGCCGCCGCCAGCTCTGGTCACAGTGCCGAAATTACCACTTCATTGGATCACGCAGCGACGGCGGTAACCGGGAGTTCATCGTGGTGCCGCGCCAGAACCTGTTCCGCCTTCCGGCCAACACCTCGCCCGTTGAAGGCGCGTTCTTTGAGCCGATGACGGTCAGCCTGCACACCATTGAACTGGCAGGCGGCTGCCGCGATAAAGAGGTGATTATCGTTGGGGCAGGCACCATCGGCCTGCTGGCGATGCAGTGCGCTAAAGCGCTGGGCGCACGCTCGGTGACCGCCATCGATATCAATCCTGAACGACTGGCGCTGTCTCAGCGTCTGGGCGCGGATTACGTCTTTAACAGCGCCGAAATGAGCGCAAGCGACATCCAGAGTGAAATGAGCAATCGCCGCTTTGACCAACTGATCCTGGAAACCGCCGGGGCACCGCAGACGGTAGAACTCAGCATCCAGATTGCCGGGCCGCAGGCGCAGGTGGGACTGATTGGCACCCTGCACAAAGATCTCAACCTGAGCAGCGCCACCTTTGGCCAGATCCTGCGTAAAGAGCTGAAGGTGCTGGGCAGCTGGATGAACTACTCCGGGGCGTGGCCCGGCGTGGAGTGGTCACAGGCTACCGAACTGTTTGAAGCCGGAAAGATCGATCTCTCTGCACTCATCGCCGTACAGGGTGATGCTGATGTTTATGCCCGTGCCGTCGCCGATCTCAACGGAAAACCCATGAGCGGCAAAATCATGCTCGACTTCTCAACTAATGTCGGAGGACAGGCCTAATGTATCTCGTCTCTAATCGCGCCATGTTAATCAAGGCGCAGCAGGGCGGTTACGCCGTGCCTGCGTTTAACGTCCACAACCTCGAAACCGTGCAGGTGATCGCCGAAACTGCAGCGGAACTGGGATCGCCGGTGATTATGGCGGGCACCACGGGCACCTACAAATATGCCGGACTGGGTTATCTGGTGGCGATCTGTGAACAGGCGGCACAGAAGTACGATTTACCCATCGCGCTGCACCTCGATCATCATGAAGATCTGGCGGATATCGAAGCTAAAGTGAAGGCGGGCGTGCGCTCGGTGATGATGGATGCTTCGCACTTCGCCTTTGAGCAGAACATTGAAAAAGTGGCGCAGGCGGTGCGCCTCTGCCACCGCTACGATGCCAGTGTTGAGGCTGAGCTGGGACGCCTCGGCGGTCAGGAAGACGACATCGTGGTGGATGACAAGGACAGCTTTTTTACCGATCCCCTCAAGGCAGCAGAATACGTGCAGCACACCGGCATTGATTCTCTCGCCGTCGCCATCGGCTCGGCGCACGGCATGTATCAGGGGGAACCAAAGCTGGATTTTGCACGCCTGGCGCAAATTCGCGAGCGTGTGGATATTCCGCTGGTGCTGCATGGCGCATCGGGCATTCCTGAGGCGATGCTGCGGCAGTCCATTGAACTGGGTATCTGTAAAGTGAATGTGGCGACTGAACTGAAAATCGCCTTCTCCGATGCGGTAAAAGCTTTCTTCGGAGAGCACCCACACGCCAACGATCCGCGCGAGTATATGGAGCCGGGCAAGCGGGCGATGAAGTGCATCGTGCAGGAGAAGATCCGCATGTGCGGCAGCGAAGGCAAGCTCAGGTAGCAGGGCGTTAAAGATGGATATCGCATCGGTGAGGTCACTCTTCTGGTGTCGGTGAGGATGTTTCACAAGGAAGGAAACAACGTCACTCTTCAGGGGAGAAAAAGGCATATCAGTGGCTGGCTAAACCAAGCCAAGAACAGGAAACTTTTTAGCCGGGTGATTTTCCAGGATATCGAATGGCTGATGATACAAAATCAAAAGTTACATCCTGATGTGATGGAAAGACAGCTGTTAAGAATTTACCGTACGTCGCGATTTATTTGCCTGACGGCTGGATTGAGGATCTGTACAACGGTTGTGTTACTTTTTATATGTAATGATTCAGGAGTTTGCCGGGCTGATGGCGTTCTATCAGTTTGGAAAGTTTTGTCATCATTAAACTATTTTCCTTCCCAAATGCGGGAAAGGGGGCAACGAATGTTATGTTGAATTGGCTGCAAGCGAAGTATAATCGAGATGACCCTGTACAGAAATCCTGCTCCATTCAGAAACAGAATTCCGGCATGATATTCACTTACCTGAGCGGAGGTTGCGCCGATGAAAAGTCACGATTCATCAAAGAGCAGATTGTCTTTGCCCTGAAGCAGGCTGAACTGGGTACGCCCGTACCGGAAGTCTGCCGCAAGCTGGGCATCTCCGATGCCACGTTCTACATCTGACGCAAAACGTACGGCGGGATTTCTCCTTCAGAACTGAAGCATATGCGGCAGCTCGAGGAGGAAAACCTACGCCTGAAGAAGCTGGTTGCAGATCTGAGACTCGACAAGGCCATGCTGCAGACGTTCTGGCAAAAAAGAGCTGACGCTGGCACGCCTGCGCGAGTGGGTCAGGGACTTGCAGACCCGCTACGGCGCCAGTGAAAGACAGGTTTGTTTCGCGCTTAAGATCAGCCGTAGTTCGTACCGTTACCGCTCCGTTGCGGCTGACGACAGCGCGCTGCGGCTGCGCATCAGGGAGATAACCGAAACCCGCGTCCACTATGGCTACCGCAGGGTTCACGACATATTGAAACAGGAAGGCTGGCGCGATAATCACAAGCGTATTTATCGGCTTTACCCCAAGCAGAGATTATCGCTGCGGCTAAAACGCCCACGCCGCAATAAATCTGCGCTGAAACGTCAACCCCAGGCGCAGAGGCTGTATCCCAATCACGTATGGGGGATGGATTTTGTCTCTGATGCGCTGTTGGATGGTCGGCGGCTTCGCCTGCTGACGGTAATCGATCTCAACATGCGCGAATGTCTGTGGATCTGCTTAGGCCAGAACATGCGCTCTTCAGAAGTGGCTGAGATGCTGAATGTCATCGCGATGAGTCGTCCGTTACCGAAGCGCCTGAAAACAGATAATGGCTCTGAATTTGCGGGAAAAATGCTGGATTAGTGGGTTAAGAACGTAATATCCGGATTGACTTCTCACGGCCAGGTAAGCCCACGGATAATGCCATGGTGGAATCATTCAACGGCAGGTTGCGTCAGGAGTGTCTGAACGAGAACTGGTTTATTTCCATGGAGGATACCCGGTGCAAAATCTAGGCCTGGCGCATAGACTATAACCAGAGTCGTCCCCATTCTGCGCTGTGGTGGATGACCCCATCCCAATTCGCCGAAAAATCTGCTGGTTGCCAGAATAAACAACCAACCTGAATCCGATTATTCCTGATTAAGCATCGACATTTTCGGGGTCAGTGAATGCGATAGTATTTCAGAGGTCTGACATAAAGTATAAACGCTACTTCATCGCACAGACAGGAGCCGCTAACTACCACTGGACTTCGCAAATGCGTATTCCTCAATCCGTTTTCGGGCACACCGCGGTACCCGGACTGGCGTGATCGTCCGCTTCCATGAGTCTGAAATAAAAAAGCTTTATGTCTGAGCAGTGGCGGCCGATATCCAATGAGGACTTATTTCATCTTAAGGAAGACGATCATGGTCAGTACAGTAATAAATTACGGTATCACCGCGGACCTTTCAGTCAAACCGGAAAGAGACGGATATGATATCTCCCTGCCGGAAGAGGATGTCAGCCTGCTGAAGGCCAGTTAGTGTACTTTTACACCATCGCTGAGTCAGGATGTGATCGACAAAAACATGAATGACCTGCTCCAGTTGCATAACAGCATTATCAGTCAGAGCAGAAATCAGGTAAATGGCATCAGTAATGACGTGGATGAATACTTTCCATCGCTCCAGGCGGATTCATTCCTTTCCCGGGAAGAAATGTCCGGCCTTATTGCTGAAGCGCTGCAGTCGTATGATGGCTCAGGAAACGCCACCACGTTATCAATGGATCTGGCAGTCACGAAAGACATACTCAGTAAGCTCGTTGAGTCGTTCGTTCCGGAGGCCACTCAGGCGCAAAGCTTCAGCAAAGTTGATAAATTTATCTCCGCCAAAGTGTACGCACAGGATGATTTGCTGCGTGACATGATCAGCAGGTCGCTGGACATTGTCCGACAGTACGGTAATCAGTCTGACCATCAATATTTTCAGCAGCAGCTTGAGTTTATCAGCGCCGGAACACATGACACACAGAAAGAACGGGCTCAGATGATTTCAATCATAGCGAGATCTGATGACAGCACCGCGTGGCTATCAGCCCTGGCGCAGATGATAAGCAAAAAAGATGACAGTGACTTCTTCAGAGATATCAGCGCTGAGCATATTAATGACCTGAAAACCCGAGTTCAGTCATTCAATGGTAAAATCAGTTAAATGCAGAGTCTGCGCAGTGATGTCCCCATTCAGTATTCGCTGAATGGCTGAACAAGCACTGGTTATGTAACCACGCGCTCTGAAATTTAAGGGTAATATCAGCCTTTGAGGTTAACATAGCTGATTAACATCCGGCTATGGAGTCAACAGGATGGGAGCCAAACGTGATTTTCTAACGGTTATACGGCCATACGAGCGCCTGACAGCAGCGGTCATCATGACGCTCGCGCTGCTGTGTGCGGGCGTCATGACCGTATTGAGTCACTTCAGCAAAACGGAAGAGCAGGCCCGGAAAGACAAAAATCAGCGGGCCAGCGACTATGTCGCCTCTCTTTATAGGGAAGCCGAAACCGTCAGCCGCGCCGCGGAGCCTTTTGAAGAAGGTGCCTGTACGAATGAAGTGCTCACGCGGCTGCGTCATATCGTGGCAGTGAATCCCCATATCCGCTCCGTAAATCTCTATCCGGAGAACGGTACGGGTTGCTCATCACTCGAAGGCCGACTGTCGGAAAGGAAAGTCTCCTATTCAGAAGGCCATGTCCGTTTTTACACGACAATGAAACATGAGGACGGATACATTTATTACCTGGTTTATTTCAGATCGTCCGCCTCTTTAACCGGCGTAGCTGTTAATGGTTATTTTGTGCGGGACGCGCTTCGCTATATTTCCCCCGATGCTGCCTTCTATCCTCTACAGGATTTCATGAAGCTGAGTCCTGCGGGTTATGCCTGGAAAAGTTCACAATATCCCTTTGTGCTGGTTTCATCTGACTCCATTAACATCCGCAGGCTTCTTCTCCACAGCCGCGCGGTTGTTATTTTCATTCTTGGCGTCAGCCTGCTGGCGGGCTGGTTGACTTATGTCAGCACCGGTCTGATAAACACGCCGCGGTTTGCGTTGAAATACTATCTGTACAAAAAAAGCTTTTACCCGGTGTATCAGCCTGTTATCAGTACGCGAGACAGAAAGGTGGCGGGGCTGGAAATCCTCATGCGGTGCGGCAATAAAAAGGGGAATGAGGCCTCGCCGGCGCTTTTTATACCGCTTGCCGAACAGAGTGGAATGATTGGGGAGCTGACTTTACAGCTGCTGGAGAAGGTGCGGGAGGATTTTGCTATGTTGTCAGAAAAAGGCCTCTATCTCGCCGTGAATATCACTTCCGAAATCGTCGAAAACCCCGAAACCTTTCGTGGATTACTGAAGTTTACCGAACATGCACAGCGCTATGGACTGGACGTGCTTGTTGAGATTACCGAACGTCAGAGCTTCAGCCTGACAGAACAGCTGTCCGAAAAATTCGCCCTGTTACGCAAAGCCGGCCTACATGTTGCCATAGACGATTTCGGAACGGGATACTCTAATCTCTCCAGCATCACACAGCTGAATCCGGATTACCTGAAAATTGACAAGGATTTTACTGGCTACAGTATGGCAGGGGGGGTCAGGGAAGCAGTGCTGGAGAGCGTGCTGCATATTTCCGCAATCACGGCTATTCCCGTAATTGCGGAAGGCATTGAAACTCCCGCGCAATTCCAGTATTTGCGGGAACGAGGCGTATGGCTTTTTCAGGGATATCTGTTCTCTCGTCCCTGTGATGGCCGAAGCGTTTCAAATTATATTCGCGATTTTTACGTTCAATTTTAACCAGATGGGCATGGTGTAGGACACACCTGCAGAAACCTCCTGCACATTAACGGGTGGCACGGGATAATTTCCTTCAGGAGTCTCAAGCTGCCAGGCCCAACCGGCATGCTCTGACAACCTGCTGTCAGAACTGACGCCGTGATCTCTGGTAATGGTATCCGCCAGCCCTGTTGCTAAGTGAGCGCCTGCTGGTCAGATGAAGTGCTCTGCTATTGCTACCCGCTACAGTTAGTATTAGCAGGACGGACAGCCCCACACAGGCGGTCCGGATTTATAATGGGCTGAGTTCAGGCACTGGCAGGCGAGGCAGAAATCCATGCACCGGTGCCTGGCTCACCAGACGAGTTGATAAGCGGCTCGATCGCACGTATGACGTCTTCCGGGCTGATGTCATTCACGTGTTCACGGCTGCCCCTCAGAGTCTGATGAGGCACATGCCAGGGATGCCAGTGTGCCGGATCGCTGTTGCCATATAATGCCACGACCGGTAATCCGAGCGCGGCTGCAACATGTACGGCCCCCCCCCGTCGCTGCTCACCACTGCTGAACACAGGGAGAGCGCGGCTTTGAGTTCTTCCAGCGTGCGGGTAGGCACGGCCTCAAGTCCGTAGCCTGCCGCCAGTCCGGTGATGTATTCCGCCTTAATGTCGTCGCCCGGGTGCATGGGGTTCGAGCTGTCGCCGGGTGACCAGAATAGAAACATGCGGCATCTGTAGCGCTCAGCGATAAGGCGGGCAAGCGTGATAAAGTTACCGGCGGACCACTGCTGGCCCGGTTTTCGTGCGCTTATCTGCAGGGCGATAATTCGCTCATCCGGCGTAACGCCACAGGTCAACCTGAACTTCTTTACCAGATCAGGGGCCGGGTAGACGCTGCTCTTCCCGAGGTTAAACCGGCGCAGCGGCGGTGCGTCCGTTACGGCTGCAGCTAGCCTGAAAAGCCTTTCAGCAACGTGCAGGGTGCCCTCAGCCCGGGACACACGCCTGTCAATCAGCGGATGTGCTTCATCCCCGAATGCGATAACGCGCTTTGCGTCTATGCCGGCAGCCCACTTGACCGAATGCGAATCCCAGGACGATTTAGCGATAATCACCGCGTCATATTTTTCCTTTCTCAGCCTGAATATGGTTTTTATTCGTACGGCGGCAGCCATGATAAAGCTGATCAGGTTTTACAGTGTTTGGATTTGCTGTACTCATGCACCTTGCGGATTATGGCTGAACACCGGCGATGCATAGCTGTTTGTCAGCACATCTGTGGTCGCTCCGTGGATGGCGGACAGGTGCGCAATGAGCGGCGTGGCAAGTATGCTGTCGCCTATGTTGTCTCTGCAGATGACCAGTATCTTCACCTTTAATTACCTTTTTGAAATCATTAACGAAGGGTAAGAGTCCGGGTAATCATTTCCGTTCAGGGAGGCCTGAAGGTTTTTCACCGAATTTCATATTCAGCGCATTAGGCTTACAATTGACATAACTTCCGCTGTCGCGGATAAATTTTTTTCTCAGAACAATATTCCTGACATCGAGTTTTGCGTGAAGCATGAAGTCTGACCTTTTCTCTGAGACACTACGCAGTCGCCATAAGGCCGTATACAGTTAAAGCTTTTAAGACCAGAAATCATCCCGGCGTCAGAACGGTCTTACTGGCCATTATTTGAAGCTGCGCTGACGGGCGGATTACCAATGCGCATACACATGGTCGCCGGCGCGCTGTATGTCCGGCATTGGGCTACTGTTATTATCCGGACTTTTTTGGCTGAGGTCAGCCGACTGAGCGGAAGGTGGCCACCGCTGAAGCGCGTCTAAACTCCCTGCTTTCCGGGACGGAAGTGATGCTCTGGAAACAATCTGACATCGTTCATGTGACTGTGTGTCAGCCCCTGGAGTGGAAGGTTTTCGGCGGTGCCCCCGGAAGGGGGGCAAACGTACTGCATCATTCCCCCTGCTGAAGTTCACCTAACCTCAGGGAGCAATCTTACTGTCTGAGGCCCGCCGAACGTCCATCATCAGGCAGGCCGCTGATTCCGCCTGCTGTCTGTATTACGCAGATGCTGAACGTCAGCCTGACCTGCCTCCGGACCCGCCGCTAGGGCCATATCCCGTCGGAAAGTGGTACTGTTCAGCTTAACGCCACTAGCAGCAGAACCATTTTTCTCATCTTCATCTCCTCAGAAGCCATCAGCGTATCAGACAGGATGTCAGGCCGAACGCGTGGTTTGATAAGGTATCTCCAGGGGGAGCGAAAATTGATGTCCCGGTTCCGGAATGCAACATCGCTGCATCAGGGAATGTTATAAACAATGGACACCTGCGTTTTTGTGTCGGTTTTATCCGGCGCCGTGGAAGGCGGCATGGAATTGTGCGTGTAGTTATACGTCACTTTCAGGGCGAACCTTTTATTTAGGTCGACTCTCAGGCCGGTTTCGGAATTGAGAGTGGAATCCCTGGAAGCAAGCACTGAAACGCCCTGTATAAAATAAGCAGCGTCAGTGAGTTTGTAAGAATAGCTGAGGGCAGTATAGGCAAGCGCATTGGTCGTTTCGTTTCCGTCAGTGAACTCATCATGCCTGACGCCAGGGCCAACCTCAGCGCGCATAGTATGAAGCGGCCCGCTGAATATCTGCCTGCCGTATCCGGCTACCGCGGTGTAGCGGCCTCGGTACCCGTTGAATCTGTCGCCTGACCACCCGCTCTGTCCGAAAAGGAAATTTTTGCCGTCCAGGTTATGCCGCAGGCGCAGGCCCGCCTGATATTTCTCGGAGGAGCGGGTGTCATCAGAGCTGTAGTTGTAGGCTTCTCCCCAGAGGCTGTAAGCGTTCGCCCTATCAAACCAGGTCAGCGTTGAATCAGCCGAAAGGGTGGACGTACGGGAATTACCTCCCTGATGGGCGTAGCTGCCCTGAACGTTACCTGCAAAATCACTTTCAGCCGTGGAAGGATCATCAGGAACGGTAAATATGTCTACGCTGGCCGGGGCCCCCGCCGAAAAAAGGCTCAGGGCAAACAATGGCATGCAGCGCATTGAGGTCAATGCTTTCAATTCATCAGCTCACATGTAAAAAAATAAAGCTTATACGGACTGAAAATCTTTTCCTGCGGGAAGTCGCTAAGGCATCGTAAAAATCATTAAGGATTTCATAAAGATGGGAGGGATTATTCACGCCATTGTGTGACCTCGGCAGCAGCACGACCGGCACACAGACGCGGGTCAGTCCGTTACCCAGCGCAGCCACGAGTGCGGGGCTCAGGGATCCGACCGGCGGGATGGTGCTTGGAGCCCGTCATCTTCCGAATCGCGGCGCCATTACCTGACTTAAGATGCCACCCTGACTCAGAAACAAAGGTGATGGCAGCCAGCGCGACCATCTGCATCAGCCGGGTCACAGACAGGCTCTCCATCCAGCCTGCCATCCGTCAGAGAGATGAAGCGGATGAGGGTACGGGTGACTCAACTGCAGCGCATGCAGCCCGGCAGGAGCGCTGAAAAGCTGAAAAGCTGCATGGGAAAAATGGTATCCGTACAGAAGAGCGCATCAGTGCCCTGCGGGTGGAAACAACAATGTTTCAGGTGAGTAGCATCACCCTTAAATCCCTGAGTTGCTGCGCCATTATTTCGCCTGTAAATAACTGGCCCACCCGCTTCCGCGCGAAACACCTGTTCTGTCATCAGGCAACGCCACCCTCCCGGTGCGCGGCTATCACTTCCTCCCGAATACTACGTTCCGGCCCCTGCGTCGTGGCTGTATGCCTGAACTGTGTTCCTCCAGAAACAAGTATCAGTACCAGAACTTTCTGAAAAATTCTGTTCCTAAGAAGTACCTTTCTGCGCGGTACAGGCCCGGAGCCCGGGTTAAACCGGGTTGTCCTGCAATCTGCACTGCTCGGGCATTTCTCTGAATGTTCCCTGAATGTGAAACCGCCGCTGGAAAATTAATGTCATCTGATCAAAAGTCGCATTTAGATATCTTTACGTTATAAGAAGTTAATTTACGTTGCGTTCATCTTTTGCCGATTTGTTTCACGCCGGGGGAAATATGAAAATCATCGTGGGGGGTACGGGTTACCCTGAAAAAAGAAACATCCTGACTGATGGTTTACATGACTATCAGGACTACCGACTCAGGAATGTCTGGACCTGGGCCAACGCTGTCAGACAGAAGTTACTGCGCCGCAACAAGTTGTTTATCTTTCGTCCATTTCCCTTTTTCTCCTCAGATGACGCAGACATCATTCATCTGTTCAATGAGGTCGCAACCGGTGCGGGCAGCTGGGTGGCAACCTTTGAAACCGAACTGCCCCGCGTCCTTCCGATCAGGGGGATTGATAAATTCACCAATCCCGAACTGTCCCGGGAGCTCAGGCATGTCAGCTCACCGGGCTGCAGGGGTATCATCGCTATATCCGAAGCCACCCGGCAAATCCAGTTGCAGTTACTTGAGCACTTTCCGGCTGAGCGGTCGGCTATCCTTCCTAAACTGCACGTCCTGCATCCACCTCAGCCGGTTCTGCAGGAGAGGATCGCAAAGACGGTGGGAGGCCCGTTGACCTTTACCTTTGTGGGAAATGAGTTTTACCGGAAGGGAGGCGCTGAAGTCGTGCTTGCTTTCAGTCAGCTGCTCAGGGAAGGCGCGCTCAGCGCGAACGATGTGCGTGTCAATATCGTGGGCGATACGAGCAGGACGCACAACGTGGGGCACGGAAATTTTCAGGACGACGCGACGTTTCGGGGAAGCATTGAAAAAGCGCTCCGCGAAACGCCGGTCTTTCAGCCATTCACCTCTCTGGCCAACAACGCGGTACTGCAGCTTATCCGGTCCACTGACGTCGGGCTGCTGCCCACGTGGCAGGACACCTACGGTTTTTCCGTCCTTGAAATGCAGGCGTGCGCCTGTCCGGTGATCACCACAAACATCCGGGCGCTACCGGAGATTAATCCGGATGAAGCGGGCTGGATGATACGCTGCCCGCTGAATGGATCGTTCGAATTGAGCGTAAAGTCTAAGGAAGAGAAACAACGGCTGCGCATAAGCATGGTAGAACAGCTTAAAAGGATAATTATGGATATCATGAAAAACAGGGCCCAGCTTGAGAGTAAGTCAGCAGGTTCATTAAGGCGCATACGCGCAGAGCACGATCCCCGTCTTTTTCAGCAGCGGCTGAACGCGGTGTACAGGGGAGAAAAAATGCCGGAACCTGCCAGAAAATGAAGCATGTACCCGGATGGATCCTGGCATTCATTCTGGTCGCGACAGCCCTGACGCTGATACCCCATGGCATCCGGGTCGTCAGGGAGCACGTAAAACCCTGGGTGCAGTACTGCCGTGACCCTTTCACTGCCAGACATGCTGTCATCCGATGTGCGGATATTGAGCCCTGATGTCCCCGGACTGAGCAGCAGCGATCGCGCCGGCGGCAGAAAGCCACCCCAGCGACATCGATACGCCGGATGATGCCGGCGCCGGAGGTACTCGCCCCATGCGGCGATACTTTCACGCCGGTAATTAATGTAAACCATAGCAGTAAAAAAGCCCGCACAGCGAGTGAGCTAAAGCGCGGGCAATCTTTGGGGGTAACTATCGAACCCTCTGGTTTGTTACCATCATGCACTTTCCAGCAACAAAAGTTGCAATCTGAGCCGCCTGGACGAAGAAAATAAACCGCTTCTGAAAATGGATCGGGCGTTCAACTGCGGTTTGTGATGTACAACATCACATCACTCATATTGAAGGGATATGGAACGCTATTAGAAAAAACTGAGATCGTTATATAAACTGAATTTAGTATAATGGTATGATTTTTAGCATTAAGAATTAACCACGTATGTAAAGTGTTAACTCTTGGATCTTATTGTAAATATCAGAAATCCTTAAGACAGTAAGTCCCGATTATACCTGAATACAGATGTGACAGTTTTGGGGGCAAAAAAAAGCCCGGGCAAGTGAGTCCGGGCGGCATAATTAAATGCCTGAT
The DNA here is from genome assembly GCF_000963985.1 of Pantoea sp. BL1. Classification (NCBI taxonomy): domain Bacteria; kingdom Pseudomonadati; phylum Pseudomonadota; class Gammaproteobacteria; order Enterobacterales; family Erwiniaceae; genus Pantoea; species Pantoea sp. BL1. The sequence goes on from NZ_JZRH01000007.1 coordinate 54,983, forward strand.
ATAACAATAGAGTGTTGATAATTCCGAGGAGAACCGGAACGCTCTTATGATAGAGGTGGTTCCTGAATAGTCCAATCGTTAGTCACAAAAAAACCCGCGCAGAGGCGGGTAAAAAATTCGTTCAACTGGAAATTCTCTTTTCGTACGCATAACGCTTGCTGTGTGTATATGAATACGTCGCTATTATAGCAACATAAACTTGAGCGTTTTGAAAAGTTCCATGATAAGAATTTACTGGATGGATTAGCCGATTTGGTACGGTTTCAGAAGTGATAGTTTCGTAATTAAAAAATCCCGGCACTGATGGCGTCCGGGCTGCACATAGGGTGCCAATCATGATCAATCGGAGTATGCCGTTAATACAGAGAAGTAGAAGCAACATTTTGATATTAGGGTGAGCCCGTAAAAATTCCAGCGAAGCGGTACAATCAGTGACGCAAATCTTTAGGTCAGTCAACTCACAAACATACGCGCTGATATCGCGGTTGCTGAATTTTAAGGGCGCATTGTCTGCAGATCCAGAGGGATGACTTCGTCAGCAGTATTCGCACAATATCTTTAAACAATACAACGCCGCGCAGCCCGGCAGGCTTCTCGCTATTAAGCGTCGGCGCTCGCGCATGAGCTGAACCGCACGTTCAGGAAGGCCTGCAGGCGGTTAATATTTGCTGGGCCAGCCGCGTCACCTTTCAGCCATGACCGTCGAACCGTCTGTACGATAGCTCTGAAGCAGTCGACGACTCTGTATGTTTGTAATACCAGAATTATTAGCAACAAGGTGGGTTGTCATTTGCCGGTCGACAAATTCCTGAATGATTCAAGCCGATTAACTGTGTCATTAAAGAAAAATCCGAACAAAAGTTGCCACAACAAGATCATCATCAGGTAGCCCGACTCGGACAGGTCTGTGGCTTTTTGTAGCCAGTGCACATAATTATACCTATCATGAAAGCTGCAGGTTCTGCTACCTATCAAGCCTGACAGCCATGAATTAATTAAAATATTCTTTCTCAAATATATTCATCGGGTCACATATTCTGAATGTCACAGCCCCTTTTAGAGGGGATTATTATATCAGATTGAATAACTCAATTTGTTATTGATCCCGCTGAGAGGCCTTACTGTACCTAGAAGATTTAGTCTGACTTTGTTAGCCGAAAGAAGTTTTTTGCACTCCGTATGTGATTAAATTAGAAAATTGCGAGCGGGAAGTGAAAAAAGTCCGCTTTACGCTAAAATTAATTTCCCGTAACTGGAAATTCAGGTCATATCAGACAGCTATGAACTATAATGACGTTCTTCCATGCGAAATGGTAGGGAAATATTTCTCTGGTAGTTTTTCATCTTATAAGAAACTCATGACGCAGGTTATCTCTGTTGAACGTAACGGTGGAGGTTTCCTTGTTACACACACTTTCAACGGCCGCATCAGGAAAACCGCCTTGTCTGTGTTCAGGCTTCGCTTTCCTTTTATTTCTTAACCGTTTTTACTCACGTGCTGTCATGGATATTCGATTTACATGACAGCTGGCTCTGATAAGCGTTGCGCTGAAGGCATCCTGTCAGCGTACGAAATCTCACTTTACTGAAAAGAGAAACTGCTGGGTATCCTGACATCAGAGAATATTGCGGACTCTCACCGGACAGTTCAGCATTACCGTATCGCTGACATAAAACAAAGTCGGTTTTATGTCAGATAAATCCCTTATCCCTTATCCCTTATCCCTTATCCGGTTGCGGGATCATTAAAGTGTCCCGTGGGCAGGTGATGTCATCATCAGCGTATGGGCAGCATGCCTTGCGATCCGCGGTTTACTGGAATGACCACATCTGGCCTTGAGAGGATCTATTGGGGAATTTTAATTTATACAGTTTCTTTAACCTATACTTATCTTTAATTCCGGGATTCAGATGAGGGTACAGATGAACACTTTACTTACGGTTGAATATGAGGTTCAGATAAAAAGACTGGCTTGTCTGCATCAATCAGGAGAGGGATATCAAAGCATTAAATCTGATATAAATGCAGCACTAATGCATCTGAGCGGAGAGATTGGTCTAGATCCCGGAGACCGAGTTGCGACATGGAGTGAGCTGCACACCTCTCTTAAGAGGTCTCTTTTAATCTCTGCTGACCCGCACTGGATTAATGTCATCCGGTTTGCCCTTTCAAGGATAAAATCCTACAAGCAAAATGCTCTTGTGTCCCGTTCGGGTAAAAGAACGGCTCATACTTGATGGCTATTCAAGCGCTTCAGAGGCTTGGTGGCTAACGCGCTTTTTAGCATTAGATAGACCCCGAAGATCCCTACTTTAGTATAAAGTAACCGGTTGCACAGGCTGTTTTACCATGTGTTCAGTGAAAACTTTATCACAGAAAGACGCGCGCCAAAGCCGGTGAGCGGGGTTCAACTCTTGAGTTGGGGTGGAGGTGTGACAACATTGTGGCATAACGTTCGGCCTGAAGACCAGTAAGTAATATCTCATTGATTTGAGCCCCTGACAAATTCCTGCCAATTAAGATAACCGGGCTTTTGAGCAGGTCGGTTACCTTGCAGACATGAAATCAGCCCGTTTCAGAGATGGCTTACGGAAGCCATCTTCTGCCATATGAGGCAGTGTATATCGTGCAGGTCATGCTATCTAACACACCAAACGACAGCCTTTTACTGGTGTACTTGCGGCTTCAATCAGGTGGTTTATCGTTATATTGTAAAAATACTTCCTCCGGACTTTGGTCGCTATGCTTCCTGGTAAATTACGTCTCCGTACGTTGCTCATATTACTTTCCGTCGGCGGAGTGATACTGACCGCCTGCCTGCTGCTCGGATCGCTGCTGATTTTTCAGAAGGGCAACATTGAGGACAGCCTGCTTGAGAGTAATATCGCCTATGCGCGTAAGCTCGCCGACACCACCGACCGTTATCTGAGCACGGCGCAGCGTGAGCTCGCCTGGAGCGCCGGGCAGATTAAGGGGCTTAACGATCCGGGACACCTTCGGGACGAGACCGATCGCTTGCGGCTGCAGTCGGGCTTTTTTAATACCGTAGTGGTGGTTAACCGCGACGCCGTTATCGCCGCGACCTCGCCGGAAAGCCTTAGCCTCATCGGCATAAAGCTGCATTCCGACGCCAGCAGACAGGCTATCACCACGCAGAAGCCGTTTATCTCATCGCCCTTTACCTCTGCTACAGGTAACTACGTGATCTTCCTGTCGCAGCCTCTGTTTACACCGGACGGAAGTTATCTGGGCTACATAGGCGGCACTATCTACCTCAAAAAGCAGAGCATGCTGAGCGACATTCTCAGCCTGCATTTTTACGCCCGCGGATTCAGCGTCACCGTCGTCAGCAATGACGGCCTCATTATATTCAGTCACGACCCGGCTCGAGTGGGAAGCAGAATGGCGTTGAACTCAGCGTTGCAGAAGCGACTTGCCACCACGGATAGCGGGCGGTTCAGCACGGAAGTTGACGGGCAGAAGTTCCTGACGGGCTACGCCAGCCTACATAATACCGACTGGAACATTTTCATTGCAGGAACCTCTGAAACAGTCCGGGATATCCTGGTGCGAACCGCAAAAAATGCGCTGTGGTTCCTTCTGGGGATCATTGTCCTGACGGTCGCTCTGGTGATCCTGGTGGCCGGGCGTATTGCCTATCCGCTGGAGAAGCTGGCCGGTATGGTGCGAAATGAAGGCAGTGAAGCGTCGTTCGATTCGGTACCGGCCTGGTATTATGAAGCCGACAGCCTGAAGGAAGCCGTAAAGTATCACCGTCACGCGGTGGCGGCTCGCATGGCTGCGCTCAGCGACGAGGCCATGAGCGATCCGCTTACCGGGCTCTGCAACCGCCGTGGCTTTACGCTGCTGGCAGACAGGAACCGTGATGACGCAACTCAGTGCGTCATAGCCATTGACATCGACCACTTTAAAAAAATCAACGACTGGTACGGCCATGAAGCGGGTGATGCGGTACTGGTAAGCCTTGCCGGCCTGCTGCGGCAGAACTGCCGCGCGGGTGACGTGGTCAGCCGTTTTGGTGGAGAAGAGTTTATTGTCCTTCAGCCCCGGACGTCAGTGGAAGATGCGGCCCGGACAGCGGAGCGCATCCGCGAATTAGTCAGCTCCACAACGTTCCCGTACGTGGGGGTCATGACGGTCTCTGCCGGAGTAGCCGCGCTGGCAGACAGTGCCGGAGACAGGGATACAATGCTTCGCCGGGCAGATGAAGCACTCTATCATGCGAAGAGCGCAGGGCGTAACGCGGTGATTGTAGCAGGTCCCGGGAGTGTCTGGCGTCGTGAAGAGCAGGGATCATGAGCACTCTTCTTTTTTGGCAGCATTTCTGTCGCTGGGGGCCCGCGATGCAGGTCCAGAGCAATGTAAAATTCTTTGTGAGGGCCACCCCTCTGCGCTGTTTTTGTTGTTTGATGCTCAGCAACCGGAAATAGTGTGAGGAGTGACTCTGTTCTTTAACTGCATTGCTGCAATCAGCGCCATACATTAACAGAGAGAGCCTTTGCGGTTATAATCTGCATCTCTATGACCTGATTCGCCGGATAAGCAACAGCACTGTAAAAAGGTTATGATAAAACTGGCTCCGAAGCATTTTCGGCTTCTTTCCCTGATGCAGGAAAGAGAATCGGTACCGGCAGACATAATGCCTGCCGTAATGGCGACGCTGATAAGACTGCGGCTGGCCGAATTTTTTTACGGCGAGGAATGGCGAAGGGTCAGTGAGCGCTACCGCCTGACGGCGAGGGGAAAAAGGGTTCTCATGGCGTACGATGCCAGGATTAAGCGGGACCAGCAACGCAGCAAATGTCAGGGAAGTAGCAGGCGGTGCGAGAAAAAACCTGAGTCTGACATAACGTAAAATTTGGCAGCAATTAAGCCAGTATACGTCAGTAGGCCGTACTTTGTTCCGGACTGCACACATGCTCCCACGTAAATAACTTTTTTTTATAAAAATCGTTTTTCTTTTCATTTTTCCCGAGCAGAAGAAGTCATTATCTCTGAACCCTGAGAGAACCACTGCTACAACGCTTATTGTAGCAGTGGTTCTTCTGCGATGATTTAACGTCTGTACGCTCCAGCTGATGTGTAGCAGGATATTCATCTGAGGCTCCCCCACAGATGACAATCAGTAAAGTTATCTGTCTGCACGGTTTAGAGATAGGCTAGTCATCACCCTTGACGAAGGGTTCACACGAACTAAGCTTCTCCTGATTCTAATAACAACTGCAGTATGAAATCCGCATTGCTATGCCGCGCCCATCAGCGCGGTTTTTTTTATGCTAATAATCACCTTCCTGACTGTTAAGACTCTAATCGTCAGGAGTGAAACAAATCATTAAATGTTTTTTTCATCTATGTTACCGTCATCCCGCGATGATACTTGTCGCGAATTTCTTTGCTTTTTTCCGCCCGACATACCTGGTCAGGTTGCGGAACTTTTTTATCATCTCCCTGAGTCAGTGCCCCTTTTTTGCTTTTGCTGCCTATTAACGGCGTCGCAAGTTGAGTCCGGACTTCGGTAGCCCGCAGAATCTGATCCAGCTCCCCTTGTAGCTGTTACTGACTGTTCTGATGACGCGTTGCGCCATCAATGGCCATCAGCACGGTTGCCTACATCCGCGCTTACCGGCTTAATACCGGCAACCTTATCATTGCCGAGCTTTAGGCGCCTGAAGAGGCATTGCGCAGTATGCACAGCCAGGGCATGTTGATGAGGTCATTGTGCATTCCCAGGCAGCCTTCCGTCAGCAGGGTAGCTCATTCCTGCGCGGCCGTTGTCAGCACTGACCACGCAGCTTCCAGCCCAGCCACTCGTCGAGTTCACCTTCCGGCAGCGGTCGGGAGTAGAAGAAGCCCTGCGCCTGGTCGCAGCCGTACTGCGTAAGTGCGTTAACCGTTTCTGCATCCTCCACCCCCTCTGCCAGCACCGTGTAATCCAGCTCCTTCAGCATCGCGATGATGCTACGCGCGATGATGCGCGATGCGGTGTCTGACGAGATTTCGCTGATGAGCGTGCGGTCCAGTTTGATGACGTCCAGCGGCATGCGCCGCAGGTAGCTGATATTGCTGTAGCCGGTGCCGAAGTCGTCCAGCGAAATGCCAAATCCCCTGAGCTTCAGCATCTCCAGACCCTGCATCGCCGCCGGGCTTTCAATAATGCGCTCGGTCTCCAGGCACTCTATGCCCAGCAGCGAAGTGGGCAGCTTTGCCCTGATCATTTTTGCTTCCAGTGCGTCGGCAAAACCCTCACGCGAAAAGTCTCTGCAACTGACATTGATGGTCAACGGGAGCTGGATGCAGCTATTGCGCAGGCGGGCAAGGCGCGCGATCGCGCGATCGGTTACCCAGGCTGTAAGCGTGCTGAGCAGCTCAGTCTGCTCAGCCAGCGGCACAAACAGCGCGGGAGAGAGTTCGCCGCGCTGAGGGTGACGCCAGCGCGCTAGCACCTCCAGGCCCACAGGGCGGCCGCTCTGCAGGCAGATTTTGGGCTGGTAGGCGAGCCACAGACCTTTGTCTTCCTGCAGAGCGGCTGCCAGATCGTTTATCAGGGTAAAGTCCTGGGTGTGACGGGCATCGGATGCCGGGCTGAAGCGCATCGCGGGAACGCCGCGCCCGATGGCTTCGTGCAGGGCACTGACCGCGCGGCGTAGCACCTCCTGCGCCGTAATGCTGCCCGTGGTAAAGGCCACCTCGCCGGTGTGGGTGCTGAGCGCCACGGCGATGCCGTCGCCCAGGTCGGCGCTGATCCCCTCCAGTCGTCCTGCCACCCAGTCCGCGGTGAGCCGGCTGTCGTCACGCGTCAGCACGGCAAAGCGGCCGGTGGCAACGGTGTAGAGCAGCTCGCCAGTGGCAGGACGCAGCCGCAGCGGCAGCAGCGTGGCTACGTCCTTCAGCAGGCTCTCCACCGGACCCATGCCCATCGAACGCGCGAGCTCATAGGCGCGCGGCATGTCGATGCAGTCAATCAGCACCAGCCGGCGCGGCGTATTGTCCCCCGCCACCGCCAGATACTGAAGGTCACGGATAAGGCGCTGGCGGTTAGGCAGGGCAGTGACCGGGTCAGCAAACCCGGCGGAGTGCCAGGCCTCCAGAAACGACATCACCAGCGCGGCCAGCAGCTTCAGGGTGGTGACTTGCTCAGCGCCAAACGGGTGCGGTGCGGTGTCCGTGACGCACAGCGTGCCGAGCACGATGCCCTCCCGGTTTTTGAGTGGCATGCCGGCATAGAAGCGGATGTAGGGCGCGCCGGTGATGAGCGGGTGCGTCACAAAGCGGGCGTCCAGCCAGGTGTCGGGCACCACCACTGCGCAATCATTATCCACCGCGTGGCGGCAAAGGGAGTCTTCACGCGAGGACTGCGTGAGGGCGAAGTTGTGTGCGGCCTGCACGTGCTGGTGCTCGTCGTCCAGCACGGAAATAAAGCTTCCGGGGATGCCGAGCGCCTGGCTGGCCAGCCGGACAAACTTGCGCAGCACGTCATCGCGACTTTCATCGGGACTGCGCAGCGCTTTCAGCGCCCGCGCGCGGCGATCGTCGTCGCCGTTAAGATTCATCAGCATGGGTTCCTCCGCCCCGGCCTGGTTCCGGTGCGAAATTATAAAGATAAAGTGGACGGTAACGGACCGTTATAAAAGGCAGTAACTGCGAAAGGAAAACATGATTATAAACTTTCTTATGGCGCTTACTATAGGCGTTGTCTGGTCTGATGTCATGCTTATTTTGTTTAGAAAATTATTTAAAGTAACGCGATTCTTTAATTTTATCGTCGGGGGGTGTCCTTTTTTAATTATTCCTGCCAGACTCCTGTTAAATAAATGTAGCGTACAACTTAATCACGCGCGCAATTAAAAATAAATGATAATGTTTTTTTTAAAAATAATAACAACACCGGGGAAACCTTATGCAGCTGCTTAGACACTTTATCATCCGCCGCGTCGTGCTGTGGATGATGATCCTCTCACTGACAGCAGTGGCGCGGGCCGGCAGCTACGGCGCGATGACGCTGCGTGAGATGTACCGCCTCGCCGACAGCGGCGATGCCACCATGAACGAGGTGCTGCACGGCCTCGGCGGGGTCAACGCGCTGATTGGCTAGATAGATCTGGCCCCGTAAGAGAAGAGCAAAGGCATAGCGAAGGTCACGCTGGCGGTCGCGGAGCTTAACCGCATCACGCTGCAGAACGCCGCCCCGGCACAGGAATATTCCGCCACCACGGGCAACTTGAGTGGGCAGACGACCGCGCTGGGCAGTGCCATTACCCGTTTAAGGTGCTGGAAGAAGAGGGCTACACGGCTGCCGCAGCGTCCGCCCCGCCGGTCAGCTTAAGACTGGTTATCCCGCCATCCAAAGGCGAGTGGGTGGCCTTCGGGCATCATTAACGTGTGGTGCGCGGCGGGGGATTTTTCTCCAGCCACGCCCGCACGCGGTCGGCTTCCGGGCCCGCCTTCCGCACGGCCCGGGTGAGACGCTCCTGAGTCGTACGGAGCTCCAGCGTCCAGAAGGTGATCTGCCATTGCTCCCGGATGTCTATTCGGCTCAGGTCGGGGGGTACCCGTCGCTGGATATAATTACGGTTTTTCATCAGGTTATCCTTTTTATCGGTATAGGGTGTGGCGGCGCGATAAATACGGCCACCAGTAAACCTGCCTATCCTGGCGAATTATCATCCAGAAAGAACAGGAATAATCCCTGTGTTAGGATTTCGTAAAAAAAGGAGAAGATTCCTGGTCGTATGGATAATATGCCCGTTGAGCTGTTCGGCTGATTTGACTTAGCAGAATAAAATAAATGACGTACCTGCTGTTAATTACCCCGCTGACGATTCATAACGCATTGCACTACGGGATTGATATTAAGATAATTTAATGAATATGGGCGACCCCCGTTTTTTTTCCTGACGGTCCGTTATGGTCTGCCTATCTAAAAGGAGTATCGTCTGGGAAATCAGCTTTTATACCGGCCCATTGCGGTCGGTTCCGACGTCCGCGAGCTGCGGCTTGCCGCTGGACTGTCACAGGAGGCCGCTGCTGAGCGGTTTGAGCTCAGCCTGCGCGTCTGGCAGATGAAAGAGGCGGCAAAAAATCCCGCACCCCTGAGTCAGGGGGAGTACGAACTTCTGCTGCTGCTCGCCGGGCGACATCCGCATTATGCCCTTGTGCCGCAAAAGAAAAAGTAGCAGCCTCTGTACGCTGACGGCTCGCTGAAGTTCAGTCGGGCCCGGCCGATAAGAGAATAAGAACATGAGCGGTAAATACTACTAAGCGGTGCGGTGCGGACGCACAGCTCTCTAAGAGGTGCATTGCGCGGGTTGTGTCGGGCTGGCTGAAGCCGGCGGAGTCCGCTTTCTTGGCACGTTTTACTCGCTCAGGCATGCGCTTCAGTCCGCGCGCCTGCGGCACACCGACTGCGTTATCTGCCTGCGGTGCGCCTCCCTGCAGCGCTGAACGCGCCCAGGAATGGTCCTGAAATTACATTTTCGTGATGCCCGTACTACAGGGCGTCACTATATCCCCGACCCCGCCCGCGGCGGCGGGGCAGCCTGACGGACCTTTCTTCCGGCGGCGGGGCGGCAGGCATTTCTGCGGCCCCGTCTGATTGAACGAGTCCCCTTTTTGCTGTGTCATGCCGGCCACAGCTCATTCGACCTCTGGGGGGACAGACCCTGAAACGCCCGACATCAGACCACGAGGTTGCCCGCCTCGCGGCGCTGGCATCCTATCAGCAGGCGAATGCGCTGCCGGAAAACGCGCTGGACCGCCTCACCACGCTCGCCGCGCGCCTTTTTCGCGTACCCACCGCCTTCGTTTCGCTGATTGATGACCAGCGGCAGCTTTTTGCATCCCGCTACGGGCTTAACATTACCGGCACTGCCCGTAGCGTCGCCTTCTGCGACCACACGCTGGCGCAGGGCGAGATCCTCTGCGTGCCCGACGCTCTGGACGATCCGCGCTTTCGCGACAGCCCGCTGGTGCACGGCTACCCACACATTCGCTTCTACGCGGGGATCCCACTGACTACCCCGGACGGGCACCATATCGGTACCGTATGCCTGACCGACACGCAGCCGCGCCCGCCGCTCACGGACGCGGATCGGCAACATTTGACCGACATTGCTGCGCTGGTAATGGACCGGATGGAAGTCCACCGGCTTGAACTGCTGCGCCACGCCAGCCAGCAGCGGCTGGAGTCCATCTCGGCCACTTCCCCGGACGCCATCATCTGCACCGACCTGCGCCAGGGCATCACCTTCTGGAATCCGGCTGCCACCGCGATGTTCGGTTACGGGCCGGAGGAGATGGCGGGTCAGTATGTAGCCGGGCTTATTCCCGAGCGCTGCCAAACCGACTACCGCAACGAGCTGGAGCGCCTGACGGCCGACGAGGCGGCGATTTCGCAGCCGCGCACGCTACAGATATGGGGGCTCAGGCGGGACGGCCGGGAATTTCCGGCCGACGTATCGTTCTCAGGCTGGCGGGAGGGCGGAGAACGCCTAGTGGGGATGATCATCCGCGACGTTACCGCCCGGCATGAGAGCGAGGCCCGTCTCTGCGAACTCGCCTCACTGGACATGCTGACACGCCTGGCCAGCCGCGGTGCGTTTATGCAGCAGCTGGGGCAGCTGACGGAGGCCGACGTGCCTTATACCCTGCTGATGATCGATCTGGACGGCTTCAAGGAAGTCAATGACACGCTCGGGCACGCCGCCGGCGACGCGCTGCTCTGTCACGTAGCGGAGCAGATCCGGCAGACGTGCCCCGGAGCGGTTACCGCCGCCCGGCTCGGCGGCGACGAGTTTATCATCCTGCTGCCGGGCGGAAGTAGCGGTGCCGGACTGACGGCAGATCGCCTGATTGCCGCGGTGCAGAGGCCTTTCAGTTACCACGGCTCACCTGTGGTGGTCGGCGCCAGCACAGGTATTGCTGCCTATCCTGAACACGGAGAGGACACGTCGGCCGTGATGTCGGCGGCGGACCTGGCGCTCTACCGGGCAAAGGCGTCGGGTAAGGGCTGCAGCGTCCTGTTCCGACCTGAATTCCTGGCGGCGGAGCAGCGCCGCCGGCGCTTTGAGCGCGAGCTGGAAACCGCGGTTCGCCAGCAGCAATTCATTCTGCACTACCAGCCGCGTTATGACGCTGTTACCGGCCGCCTGCTCGGCTGCGAGGCACTGGTGCGCTGGCAGCATCCTGCCCGCGGCCTGCTGCTGCCCGCTGATTTTATTGAGATGCTGGTGAAAAGCCCGCTGTCAGTTACGCTCGGTGAATGGATTATCCGCACCGCACTGGCGCAGGTCCGCCAGTGGCAGGTCCGCTGCCCTGAGCTTCGGGTCAGCATTAACCTGTTCCCGCGACAGCTTTCCGACCCCGGGCTGGAAAGCGTGCTGCGGGAGTCGGCAGGCGGCGACGCAGTCTTTGTGGACCTGGAGGTTGATGAGCCGCTGCTGGCGGAGCTCGTTCAGGATGCTCCGGCGCAGTTCGCAGCCATCCAGCTCACGGGGGCCGCATTTGTTATAGATCATTACGGCCGTACGCTGGGCGCCATCAGCCTGCTGCGACACGGCTTCGTCAGCGGCTTCAAGATTGACAAGTCGCTGACTCTTGAGCTCGATACCAACATGCGCGTGCGTATGATGTTCAGGGCCATCGCGGCGCTGGGGAAAAGCCTCGGGCTCAGCGTGGCGGCGGAGGGGGTGGAGGATGTGGGGCAAAGGGCGTTCGTGACTGGCGCTCAGTGCGACATCATGCAGGGCAACGGGCTGTGCAGGCCCCTGACAGCAGCGGCCTTTGAAGCTCTGCTTGCCGCGGAAAACGCCAGCATGACAATCATGGACAAATGACTAATCGGGGGAGTTACCGTCGCTGCGCATCAGAGGTGAGAAACAAAATGGAGAAAGGAAACAACCGTTCTTTACATTCTACAAATAAAATCGGTCCAATATTAGTGTCGTCTGCAGCCGTACGGGAAGGGTCATAGTAAAGAAGGGTTCTGATCATGAGGCTGCGAGCAGTGTATGGCCGACATTTATGACAGGCGCCCACTGGTATTATCTCCCGGCGCCGTTCGTGAGGAGCTGAATCCGGAGACGTCGCGCGGCCGGGCAGAAGAAATCGCGCATGACGCAGCCTGACTGAAAAGGCGTTCATGTGGCAGACGGTTAGCAGAAAGGCAGGTCATCTTCATCAGGGCAGGGACCTGATTTAGCCAATCCCTGACGGTTAGGGCTGACCTGCTAAGGCTATCGAAGACGAAAGCTGTGCCGGGCGTTTCACTATGATTCTTTATCCAGTTACTGATCTGGCTCGCCGCGGAGCTGTTCAATGGCGAACAGCAAAGAAGGGGAACATTCTTCTCTGTTTTTACTTAAAGAGCTGCATCAGCTCGATGGCCAGTCGCTCACGATTTAATTCCCCGCTCTCGCTGGCGAGCCTGAGGCAGCACATGCCGGCCGCGAAACAGGCATCATAAAAATTTCCTCAACGGTTTCATATTCATGGATTCTCATCAGAACTCCAGCTGATGCCGTGTCAGGTAATGAAATGCAGGCTTTTAAGGAAACTGTTGTCTCAAGCGAGGCGACCCGCAGCCTGAGAGGGATTAAGCTCAAGGTAACTCCGCGGCGAGCATGGTGAGTATGCATTCTGCTCAGTTTAATGTTGTTAAAGGGCGAATGAAGCCCGTAAATTGCCCTGATACCGTTGTACGGATGGGCGCGCAAGCTATCCGCACTCTGCAGGGAAATCCTCCGCCCGCAGGTGGTGTAGCAGCGCGTCGTTACCGGGCACTGGCACCCTACGCCAGCCCGATCGCTTCAGTATGGCATCCAGCGCAGGCAATTCGCCGGTGAGTCGTGCAGACAGCGGTGCTGTCTGTCGGCCATGCTCATCAAATCCCTTGTCCAGCGCGCTGCGGCAAAGATACACGCCGGACACCGTCGGGCTGAGCCGTAGCTGGTGCCGGCCGCACCATTCGCGCCCGGCCAGCACCATATAAATCCAGCCTGTTAGCTTTACCGCCTGCAGCGCGTGCTGCAGGCGGTAAAGGTCGTTTTGTGCTCCCAGGTTGCCGCTTCCCGCGCGCCAGAGGTAGTCCAGCTTGCCGGGCAGGTCAGCCTGCAGCCCTTTTCCGCGTCCTTCTTTCAGCAACCAGCTGATATCGCCGGCCAGCCCCCTGGAAAAGCGTCGCTGCTTCTCAGCCACAGCCAGCCATCTGACCAGAAAAAGATTATCCTGCGCGGCTGAACTACTGAGCCCGTCGCGGCGGGCCATATGCAGAGCAACCAGCCCGCACCAGGCAAGATGACTGACCCCGAGGTTACCGTTGTCCATAGGTATTCCTTTAATGCAGTTCCTCCCGCAAACGGAGGCACCTGAAAAAACCATTGTAAGACATCATTCATGTTCAGGTAAATGAACCGGGCGTAAGGCACCTTCAGCTTTAGAGGCGGGCTGAAGCCAGTAGCAGCGCGCCCGGCACGAATCATAATTCTCTGTATCAGTATCCGGCGCGGCTGTCAGTTACCGGTCTCCTGAATAAAGGGAATAGGGTCAACTTTTCGCGCTTACAGGTCGCATAAAGATGCCATTGCAACAGCACCAGATGCTCCCGGGAAATGTCATCTCCCTAGATAGCAATAACCTGACAGGCTATCGGAATAATTCTGGCTCTGCAGAAAGGAGCGTCATCCCCTGCAGATGGCCGATGAGGACATGAGATAGTTACAATCGGCGGCGGAGCCCCTCCAACCTTTTGCCAGCCTCAGGCGCCATGAACATCACCAGATATGGTGCGGCAACGGCATCAGTGCAGCGATGCCGAAACACTTACACTAGAGCCTGGGCGCGGTGGGGCTGTTATGCAGACCGATGAGAAGCGGCATTTAGTCAGCAATTCTGTTGCGCTGGCAGCCGTTACCTGTTCCTGAGATGGGTCATGGCCTTTTTTGCGAAGCAGTTGTAAAAAGTTGCGGTGCCGGGTGCCTCCCGGTGATTCAGAGAGACTACCACCTGAATCGCCCCTGTATTCCTGCTGTACTTGTGTAGTCTGGCCCCGTCGCTAGAGGGATTCACCGCACATTGAGCATAGCACCTGCTGCGATTTAAACTTTCGTAACGTTAATATTTAGTCTGTATCCTCTTTACGCCAGTACCTATCACAGAGCCGAAAGATAAAGCGGCAGACTTTCAGTTATCTGAAAAATGGAAGGTGCTTTGCGCAATACCTTAACGAGGTTCATATTTAATGCCAGTAATACGGAGAAGGTATGAGCTGAACTGAATATATTGAGGTCTGAAGACAGCCAGACAGTGGCAATTTACGCACAGGACCGAATGGGAAGCGGTAAGCACGATGCCACTTGAAGCCATTTCCATTCACTATTTATGCAGGGTAATGCTGCAATACGCTACTATAGGATAATCCACTGGCTTGCGCTGCCAGAAGGGCGTAGGGAGCGTAAATGTACTTTTTTCGCGGTGAAGTCAGAAACCGGGCCAGCGCCCGGTAAAAGATGCAATTTTCCATTGCACCCAGGTCCGGAACTGCTCCAGACCCCCGATAACCTAGATCGTCTTCAAGACATGTCAAAAAATATCTGCAAAATCATCTTTTTGATTTAGAGGCCCTAAGTGAAGTTCCATGGACTAAAAAACGAAATTGTGCACGAAGCCAAGGTTACTAGGGAGCCTGCTATGTGGACTGACATCACAGGACGTGAGCCTTCGCTTTTCCAGCCTATTATTTACCTAACGGCATTCTGGACATGGAGGCGACCTGCCTCGGCAATAGGCGAGGGGGGCAGTATCATGCGGGAGTGCGCAACAATAAGGTCTTTAATCCTGTGATCCCCTCACTGGAAGCCGGTCATCGCTTCTCTCTGAATGCTGAAAGAACTGGCTGAGCTGCAGCCTGGTCCTGAGTCACCGGAAGAGATATTTTCGCCCGAGGCTTGCTTGAGGTATTCTACTTAACATCAGGGCGTAACCCTAACCGCATTACGATATTCGTCAATCTTTCAGACTCAATTTATCAACATAATATCGCCATATTGCGGACATCTTTGCCGGGATCCCGGCATATATCATTGGACAGGTCTTTACAGCTAGTACTCTAACTTCCGGGGTCAGCGAGTGTCCTGCCCGTCAGGGTGAAACCATGGTGGAAAGCAATCGGCATGTACAGGATGAAATCAGCAGAAAATATCTGCTATTCAAAAAATTAGATCAATCTTTTAAATGGAATCCGGGACCTGAATCTTCTTCTACAGCTTAGGCAAGCCCGGGTTAAGCCTAAATCCTATGCTCTAATTCTGGCGATGAACTGTTATTTAACAATTAACGACAAAAGAGCGCATCAAATCCAGGTCACCGCTCTGGCTGTGTATTTTTCAATAGAGATGCTTGACATTAAAAAAGCGATTTTGTAAAAATTAAATTGCCTGGTGTGTTTCATTCGCTAGTCCAATCATTCATCTCGCATATCAGGCCGGAAGCCCCTGCTCAACCGTAGGGGCTTTTTGTTTGTATTAATTCTCCCAGAGCTCAACTGAGCATTCCACGATGCAATGCGTCAGGGTTTATTATTTTTATTATATGTTTTAGATTGTTATCAATGCGGCGAATCCCTCTAAGCGATGGGGCGACGGGGCGACAGCAATCACTCTCCTGAGTGGCAACAAGCCTAATAGCGGATAAGACTGGCTGGGCTTACTCACCGGGAGGCACCCGGCGGCGCAGACATGTTAAAGTCGGAACAAATCCTCCTATATGGCTTGGCATGAGATAAGAGCCAGCGCAAGTTTGCGGATGAGGGAGGCTGTTCTTCGTCTACCGGAAGGCACCCCGCGTTCCGGCAACCTGCTATTAAAAATCATTGTATATATCAGCCTATGGGGAGGGGGTAAACAGCAGGACACGTGAAAGAATGAAGCGACACAGGTTGTGATGTTTCTTAGCCACGGGAGGCCTCCCGGCACCATAACTGTTACTGAATAATTGAAAAGCGCTGAATCGTCACCGAAAAGCTTCAGGGCGGCCGTGAGCATAATAAGGTTCCCCTAGCAGATTTATCACTAAATTACCAGAATTCTGCTGAATATGCAGTAAGCTCGAAATGTAAAGTAAAAATATAAATAAAGCGTCAAAACTAATTGACCGTTTTTATTAAATTACGTGGTCAGCACTACTGAACTGAGAAAAATTTATTTATTCAAGTGAGGTTATCCTAACTGCGTTAGCACAAAATCTAACCTAGACTGTCCATTCCGTGGTACTATCTTCCCTTAACTTAATTTAGGTCTGTGTGATGAATTTTAAAATACATGATAAGCTCATTCATGAGGTAGAGTCCCCAGAAGGCCTTCTTTACAGAATGATAATTATTTACACCTGTTTTATGACTGCGTTCATAGCCATCCTTTTTTTGGTAATAGGTGACACAACAAAAATAAATTTTTATTTCTTTATAAACTCTTGCACTGTAACAGTAATGGTATGGTTTATTAGAAAGTCATTCAATATATTGTCGAGAGATATTCATCTGCTGGCTTTCAGGGTAAGCTTATTTTTTCTCCTGAATTCTTCCCTTGCATCTATGGCTGGAGGCCTTAACTTGATTGATAGGGATACAGCATCTGTTATTGCCGCTCTTTTATATGTTCCAGCCATGCTGGTTATCATTTATTCGTTCAATAAATTCATAGACTATGTTAATCATAATTATAAATCCGCAGTCAGTCTGTCATTAACAGATGAACTGACCGGATTACCAAACAGACGACACCTCAATGTTAAACTTAGAGAGCTTGAAAGTAGGGCTGGTACAATTTGCATTGCAGACATTGACCATTTTAAAAAAATCAACGATACATACGGTCATGAGGCTGGAGATAAGGTGCTGAGAAACATGGGCCTGAGGCTGAGTTCGTTTGTGAAAGATGAAATTTTCATTTCAAGATCTGGGGGTGAAGAATTTGCTATTATTATTTTTGATAACACAAATGCTGAAGATGTTATCAGGAATATAAAAACTTCAGTCTCAGATGGTTGCAATGGGAGTATCGGGGTGACGTTAAGTATTGGAGTGGCAATAAAGCAGAAAGAGGACTCATCTTCCGCTGCTATTACATCTGCTGATAATGCTCTATATCGGGCAAAAAGTGCTGGAAGAGACTGTACCATGTATGGTCAACGCTATCGCAGTTAAAATATCTGATTTTTCAAAGGGCGAGATGCCCTTTTAATTTACAAACTATGAAGTCTTTTAGTCGGGCTTTTTAAGCTAATTCTTTGTGCATCTAATAATTTAAGTAAATGCAATACTGCCTTAGAGGGATTTCTGTGCCGCCAGGCAAAAGCTATATCAGTGTATAGGGTGTTGTTTTCAATCTCACAAATCACGATATTCGGATTGTTCACACAGCACATTGACTCAGGCACTAATGCGATGCCACATCCTGCCCCTACCATACCAAGAGAAGACATTATTTGTGGCGCCTGAAGAAATCGCGCGGTGGTAAATCCTGCGCGTATGCATGTGCTGGCGATGAGTTCATAAAGACTGGGAGCGACTTCACGCGGAAACATAATCAATGTTTCATCCGCCAGATGCACCAACGAAACGGTGCGTTGATGACTGTATGGATGACCTGCAGGTAAAGCAATCATCATTCTCTCAGTTGCAATAACCTTCAGATTAAACGATTTACTGCTTTCACAGGGTAAGCGAATAAATGCTGCGTCTAGTAATCCATCATGCAGATCCTGCATCAGCAAAGCCATATTCTCTTCCCGGGTGATGAGTTCCATAGCCGGGTAATGCGTTTTGAATCGATGAATAAGTTCAAAAACTGGCGCCCCAAAGGCCACCGAACTGGCAAAACCCAGTTGGATTTGTCCGCTTATGCCCCTAGCCATGCCGCGGGCTCTCTCAAGCGCATGATCGGCAAGCTGCACAATTTCTAAGGCATCATTAAGGAATGCCTTGCCTGCTTCGGTGAGTTCAACACCACGCGTCTGACGTTTCAGTAAAGGTGTCCCAATTTCATGCTCCAGCCGCTGAATTTGTTGGCTTAACGGGGGTTGAGAGATGCCCAGAGCCTCAGCGGCACGAGTGAAATGCAGCGTCTCAGCGACAGTAATAAAATAACGCAGATGTCGAAGTTCCATATCAAAAACGTCTCAAAGTTAACATGTTTCGCTATTGGATTCGGTCAGCTAAAAAGACCAAGATGACATTAAGACGGCTTAACTATCGATTTGCGAGGTGGCAAATGTATAACTTTGTATCTGAGTCTAAATGCGATGAACAGTTGAGAGAAACTGTTAAAAAAATTAATGATGATTCACCAGAAAAAATCATCTATCAGACTTCACTTATGAGCGCATTACTTAGTGGGGTTTATGACGGTTCAACTACAGTTTCCGAGCTGCTGAAACAAGGTGACTTTGGTCTGGGGACCTTTAATCGGCTGGATGGAGAACTCATTGCCTTTGACAGTAATGTTTATCAACTACGCTCTGATGGCACCGCCAACCCTGCTAATCCCGGACAAAAGACGCCTTTTGCTGTGATGACCTTTTTCAAACCAGAGTATCATCACCGCCTAGCCGAAACTGCTACACGAGAAGATGTTCATCAGGTTATCAACAGCAAAGTCACCTCAGACAATCAATTCTGCGCCATGCGCATCAGCGGACATTTCCATACTGTTCAGACACGAACAGTACCCTGTCAGTGCCGTCCTTATCGCTCGATGCCTGAAGTACTGGGCAATCAGACCAAATTCACCTTCAAGGACACCCTGGGTGAATTAATCGGCTTTCGCACACCGCAATACATGCAAGGGATCAACGTAGCAGGTTATCACGAGCACTTCATTACTGATGACCGGCAGGGTGGTGGGCACATCCTCGATTACGTGCTCAGAGAGGGAAATCTGACCTTCGGCGCGATTAGCAAGCTTATCGTTGAATTACCCAGAGACAACGAATTTCTTCGGGCAGAGCTCAATCCTCACAATCTTGATGAAGCAATTCGGTCCGTCGAAAGCTAACAGCAGGAGGCAAAATGAAAACGTTGAACAATAATGCTATTTGGAATAGCGGCGCCGATTTAGTTGTCGCGCAGCTTGAAGCACAAGGTGTAAAACAGGTGTTTGGGATCCCCGGAGCCAAAATAGACAAAGTATTCGATTCACTGCTGGATTCACCCATTCAGCTAATCCCCGTAAGGCATGAAGCAAATGCCGCCTTTATGGCCGCCGCGGTAGGCAGACTGACGGGACATGCAGGTGTCGCACTCGTTACCTCCGGCCCGGGTTGCTCTAACCTGATTACCGGTATGGCAACCGCTACCAGTGAAGGGGATCCGGTGGTGGCAATAGGAGGAGCGGTTAAACGGTCGGATAGCGCCAAACAGGTTCACCAGAGCATGGACACCGTTTCGATGTTTCGTCCGGTCACTAAATATGCTGTTGAGGTGACAGACCCTGCCGCACTGCCCGAATGTGTGTCGAATGCCTTTCGTCATGCTGAAAATGGACGCGGCGGAGGAGCATTTATCAGCCTGCCACAGGATGTTATCGATCAGCCTGTTTCCGGTAGCCCTTTGAAAAACCATGGGCACGTCAAGCTGGGTGCCGCTCCCGATGGCCTGATTGCCGCTGTCGGCCAGGAAATAAGCCGGGCAAAAAATCCTGTCATTTTGCTGGGACTGATGGCCAGCCAGCCAGAAAACAGTGCCGCAATCCATGAATTACTGTCAAAAAGCCAGATCCCTGCGACCAGTACATATCAAGCTGCAGGCGCGGTCAAACAGGAGAACTTCTCTCGGTTCGCAGGTCGTGTAGGATTATTTAATAACCAGGCCGGTGACAGATTGTTGCAGCAGGCTGACCTGATCATCACTATTGGCTACAGCCCGGTAGAGTATGAACCGGCCATGTGGAACAGTGGTAAAGCGATTCTGGTGCATATTGATGTGTTACCAGCTGATACAGATAACCACTATCTACCCGACGCTGAACTAGTGGGCGATATAGCGCAGACCGTAGGCAAGATTGCCGCGCACATTCACTTACCACTTCAACTCAGCAACGCCGCTTCTTCTGTACTGGAAGACCGACAGCACCAACGGCAATTGCTGGCCATGCAAGGCGCCAGCCTGAATCAGTTTGCACTGCACCCACTGCGCATCGTACGTGCGATGCAGGACATCGTTAACTCTGATATCAGTCTTACCGTTGATATGGGCAGCTTCCATATCTGGATAGCGCGTTATCTGTACAGTTTCCGGGCGCGCCAGATTATGATTTCCAACGGACAGCAGACTATGGGTGTCGCTCTGCCATGGGCTATCGGAGCCTGGTTAGTTGATCCTTCACGCAAAGTCGTGTCGGTCTCCGGGGACGGCGGATTTCTGCAGTCAAGCATGGAGCTGGAAACTGCCGTCAGGCTAAAAGCCAATATTCTGCACATCATCTGGGTCGATAACGCCTACAACATGGTCGCGATGCAGGAAGATAAAAAGTATCAGCGTATATCAGGCGTCAACTTCGGCCCGGTTAACTTTAAAGCCTATGCCGAAGCATTCGGCGCCACCGGTTTCGCAGTTAACTGTGCAGAAGAACTCGAGGCAACGTTACGCAGCGCGATGGATGTCAGCGGCCCTGCAGTGGTTGCAATCCCGGTCGACTATAGCGACAACCCGCTGCTGATGAGTCAGTTGCACCTGAGCCAAATCCTCTGATTTAAAAAGGAAAATATTATGAAAAACAGAGTCGCATTTGTGACCGGAGCCGGCCAGGGTATCGGCTCAGCTATTGCCATCCGCCTGGCTAAAGACGGCTTTGCGGTTGCCATCGCGGATTTCAATGTCGAAACAGCACAGCATGTCGCTGATGAGATAGTCCGGTCGGGAGGAAAAGCTATAGCACTAAGGGTTGATGTCACCCAGCGCGAGCAGGTCTTTCATGCCGTTAATGAAGCACGCCATGTTTTGGGGGATTTTAATGTAATTGTGAACAATGCTGGTATTGCGCCATCAACTCCTATAGCGGATATCACCGAGGAGATCATCGATAAGGTTTATGATGTCAACGTCAAGGGTGTGATTTGGGGTATGCAGGCAGCAATCAGCGCGTTTGTCGCGGAGAAACACGGCGGTAAAATCATCAACGCCTGCTCTCAGGCAGGGCATGTGGGGAATCCGGATCTGGCCGTATACAGCTCCAGTAAGTTCGCCGTTCGCGGGCTCACGCAGACGGCGGCAAAAGACCTTGCAAATCGAGGTATTACTGTTAACTCCTTCTGTCCGGGTATTGTAAAAACCCCCATGTGGGAATCCATTGACAGACAAATCTCTCAAGCTGCGGGGGAACCAGCAGGCTTTGGCACGCAAGAGTTTGCAAAACGAATTACGCTGGGCCGACTCTCCGAGCCGGAAGATGTGGCCGCGTGTGTGTCATTCCTGGCGGGGCCTGATTCCAACTACATGACCGGCCAATCGCTACTCATCGATGGCGGAATGGTATTCAACTAATTCCTCAATTGTGCTTACTCACATTCCTGTGTGAGTAAGCAGTTAGCCATGCTCAAGACCGGGAGGAGGCACTTAACCAGGCATCTCGTCTTAAATACGCAGTCTGCATTCTGGTATCAGACCTCAGCCAAAAGGCCCAATGTGAATCATCAGGCGGTAAGAGGCAGCTTATTGGTTAACCATAAGCAAGTTGATCCAGCCAGACCCTCACAATCAAAACGCTCTGGCAGGCTGACGTAAATTGTTCATCAACCAGCAAAGGCGCACTTCTGCTAAAGGAGGTTCGAACACATAAGGCTGTATACCTTCCTGATCCTTCATCAGATGAAAAAGTCCAAAGGTCAGTCCGTGAAGAAGGTTAAGTAACGTCAGAGAATCAATGCTCATGAAACTAGTCAGTACTATCAGAAAAACTTTGTATGCGTTTCTGTAGACGGGAAATTTGTCCTGTTATATCTGCCGTCCTTTCCGCAAGTCCTCTGATAGCACTGGCAATTACGGAGAAGCCACGCCCATGTATACCCGCCCTTGCCGCTTCGATACTGGCATTGAGAGAGATAAGTTTGATCTGTGCAGCAATATTTCCATTCTCTGAGACCAGTTCGGCAATTTCTTTCGCTGCTTCAGCTGTCTGAATGTTCCTCCTGACCTCGCTATCTTCATGCAGCCGTCGGTCTTTTCGGGCTTGAATATCAATCAGCGCCCCGACGGCACGGAGCGGAGTACCGTCGTGCGCGCGCTTTGTCTGACCGCGAGCCTGAAACCACCGGTATTCACCACTGCGAAGCTTAAGGCGATATTCTATATCGAAACCTGTCTTGCCGCTGTAGTCCATCAGGTGCTTAACGAAAGCGTCAAGTGCAGCCTGCTTGTCATCCGGATGAAGGCGTGAAGCCCAGCTGTCCATCACGTCCGGAAATTCTTCGACAGTTTCAAAACCCAGCAGTTTT
Organism: Pantoea sp. BL1; assembly: GCF_000963985.1. Classification (NCBI taxonomy): domain Bacteria; kingdom Pseudomonadati; phylum Pseudomonadota; class Gammaproteobacteria; order Enterobacterales; family Erwiniaceae; genus Pantoea; species Pantoea sp. BL1. Next base: position 77,484 of record NZ_JZRH01000007.1, read on the forward strand.
CTGAACTGCGGTGACCACCAAAAGACGTTATCAGGATTAAGCGGATTGCCTCCAATGATATCAAGATCCCAAAGTCCGTCGTTGAGCATTTCCCGCGACAGGTCAAAGCGCGTGGAAACAATATCAAAAAGACGTGCCTGAGTGGTCTGCTGTTCAATATTTTTGATAATGCCTACTAAGCGCGGAGGCGAAAATTCCACACAGTACTTTGCCTGAAATAGAAACCACTGAAAATTGGTTTTGTCAGTTTTGACCATGCACTGAAGCGGTTTTTTAGCCGGACCATGGCTGAGTGAAGAGAAAATGAAATCTGTGAAAGCATCCTGATGCTGTGTATGAACTCTCTGCATAAGAGAATGCGTTCCGAGTTCTTCATCAGGGGGCAGACCTAAAAGACGACGGGCTGAGTGCGATAAAAATACGGGCGAATCACTGTACCTGTCGGGTGACTCAATGTACCAGACGCATTCATGCCCTATCTCCATCACACACTTCAGTAGTTCAGTGTCACTGTGATATGCGTAGTGCTCTTGAATATCTGGTACTTCAGATATAGCTGATTTAACCTGTACTATGGCAGGCTTTTTTTGTAGTAATTTTTTGAACATTATTTTTCCTGGTTAATTTACATCGGCACTAAATAAGACTGATATGTCTTATCGGCGCCTACAGTCAGAAGTTCAGTGAATTAAATTAAGTTGTAACAATAACTGTATAAAAATGGCCTTATCATGGACTTGTCGTCAGCACAGGATTTCATAATTTCTCTGTTAATAATAATGCCCTGCAGCTAAAGCAAACAGCTCGGGTTAACAGGCGTTAGTTCTCCTGCAACGCTACCTACTGTTCATGGATAAGGCAGTCATGACCCTGAAATCTCGGCACTGAAAAAGTCACTGTTTATTTATAATTTAGGGTTTCTTTGGGCGAATTTTAGATACGAAGTTTTTTCAAGGTCTTATTCTTTAATTACTAAAAAATTAACATCGGCGATGGTGTGCCCCCGAGGACGCTGGTTGAATGGAGTATCAGTGTCGGACATTTAGAAATTAACGCTGTGTGAAGTTTTATGAATCCAAAATAGATAAATGACTGTGCTGTTTTCTATAAAATCTTCAACTTTCTGACTCTGGACAATTGATGAAAATACCATTTTTAAGATTGATTTTTCCTGTTAAAGCAGGACAGCTATCCGTAAAAGTCAGCTAATTTTAACAGTATTAGCTTGTCATATCTGTTCTGAGCATTTTATGTGCAGAAGATTCAGATTCATAAATATTAACTATAAGAACTCGGGAAAGCGCTGGCGTACCAGCGCTTATGATAAACCTGTTTTTAAAGAATAGCCGGAGAATTTAAAAACTTTCCCAGTTTACTTTACTCACATTAGCAGCAATCACATCAGGCATTTTTTGCAATTGTGAATTTTTTCTGATTACCGGCCTGACACTTACCCCGGCATGGGCCTGATTTTTATCAAGGATGAAAGTGGACACCAGTCCTGACAGTGTTTCAGCCTGTTCCTGGAGTGATTTTGAGGCTGAAGAAGCCTCTTCAACCAAAGAGGCGTTTTGCTGGGTGACCTCATCCATCTGCCCGATGGCCAGATGGACCTGCTCGATGCCCTTGCTCTGTTCAGATGTTGCGGCCGCAATCTCATTAACCAGGTCTGCAACTTGCTGAATCGCACTGGTGACGTTCTCTGTGTTACCGCCAACATGCGTTGCCTGCTGAAGCCCTTGTTCGACCTGAGAAACGGAAAGTGAAATCAGGTCCTTTATCTCACGTGCAGCAGTAGAAGAACGCTGTGCCAGATTACGCACCTCAGAGGCAACAACCGCAAACCCTCTTCCATGTTCACCGGCGCGCGCGGCCTCTACCGCAGCATTAAGCGCCAGAATATTGGTCTGGAAAGCAATTCCTTCAATCAGTCCCGTAATTTCAGAAATTTTTGCTGAACTCCCGCGGATATCGGACATGGTTTCCAGCATCCCACTGACTGCGTTCCTGTTCTGACGGGATAAATCATTAGCATTGTTTGCCAGTGTGCTTGCTTCAAAAGCTCCCTCAGCATTCTGCCGAACAGAATCGCTCAGGGTAGCCATGCTTGCAGAAGTCTGTTCCAGCGACGCCGCCTGTTGTTCTGTACGTGATGAAAGATCCTCGTTTCCTGCGGCAATCTGTGTTGACCCCGTACTGACTGAGTGTGCCGCCTGGTTCACCGATACAAGCGTTGAGGAGACCCTTTTGAGCAGATTGTTAAACGCCGATGCCGTCTTTCCTACTTCATCATTTCTGATCACGGAAGCCACTTGCGTCAGATCAAGGTGGTTGCTAACGTCAGTTATTGTGTTTTGAAGATTGTTCAGGCTGCGCTTTATACCCAGAACGATATTGATACAAAATATGCCAAGAACTAGGATAACTCCTGCCGATACAGAGGTCATTATCCAGAACGTCTGAGAATAAATTTTCTTATTAACGACTCGTAGTCCATCACCAATTTGAATATTTAAATCTATTTGTTTAGTGAATTGTGACTCCATTTCTCTCGTGGCAGCACCCACACCTTTGTCCCCCCTGAGTAGAGCCAAAGAAACCGCATCATCATTATTACTGCCTGAGGCAGCTAAGAACGCGGGTAGGGCAGCACGAACGGCATCAATGTTACGGAATGCCTGCTCAGTCATAGCCTTATCTTCGTCACTGGAGATATCGTTCGCCATGTAATAATCAGTAAGTGACTTCAGTGTGTGAAGCAGGTCGTTGATCCTTTCTTGTGCGGCATCCTGGTCAGCTTTCGTTAAAGCCGTCTGATGACGGTACAGCGCAATGCCCAGCTGATTCGTGGTACTTATGGATTTGTTCAGGTCCTTGATACTCGGTATCGCATTGGCCTGTACATATTCGAATCGCGCCTGAAAGCCCGAAATCACTGCAAGAGAAACGGCAACAATCGATAAGAGAGATACAGCCAACAAAAAAAACGCCATCAATAATCGCTGTGTAATGGTCATATGAGCCCTGGTATAAAAGTTAATAAAAAAATCAACAATGTATTATCGACGTCATTTCAACAGGCTTTAATAGATTATTTTTTCAATATCTACTGAGAGAGGCTTGATATTTATTAAAGATCCGCTAAGCAAGTTACTATTCTGTTGTGTTATCTGACACCGAGGGGCAGATTTTGGCTTCCATCCTTCAGCAGATAAACCGGAGCTATACCATGCTGCGATATACATACGTAAACTCTGTCTGAAGTACGACCTCCGCTTCTGCGCATGTTAAATTTCCACTTTCATAGTCATGACCGATAAACACATGCTTTGAAAACAATGTTCAATGTTGTCAACATCTAAGCTACAGCGAACAACGTAACAATGGCTGTTCAGGGATTGCGGATGGAGGGAATTTTCGCAGCGAAAAAAATCAATAAGTTCTCCTTTATGTTTCATCGTGTAAATTTGGCTTGTTCTTTACCGGTAATATCTTACTTTCATTAGGTACGTTTCAAACATATCAACAGAAGAGGAGTATTTATGACTACGCATCATTTTCTTAAAGTTATTGAGATTTTGGGAGTAGGGATTTTCGCTCTGTTATTAGTCTGTCTGGCTGTTACCGGGACACTGTCAACTTTAGGCATTGATCATTCCTGGGCATACCCGCACAGATAACTTACTTTTGCACCAGGGAAATTGAGAGCGCGATAAAAAGATAAAAGACCCTGTGTTCATGTATTACGAAGGGTGAGGTCATGTTGCTCAAAGAGGAAATTGAATTCATCAGTAAAAGATGTGTTCGGCGGCTATAACCTGTTGAATGTCATGAGGTTCAGCTAGGATAAACGTAGCCTTCCCCATAACAGGCGGGCATACATATGTTTTGCCGAAGTGTTTATGTATCATCAGATATTGCAGCGCTTTTCTGACACCTGAGTGTGTTAAACAAAAACCAGAACGCAAGTAATAGAAAACTGAAAGACAAATAAATGCTAGAGAAAAAATTGTCCGGTAAGGCACTGGCTTAATCTGAGGGTATCGACCCTAATGAACCGCTTCCGGTCATGACCGCCGTAATCAACAATCCAGAGTCATCAGCGACAGGTAAAGCACGCTTTGCCGAACTGAAGCTTAAGATTTCATCAGTCGCGCTCTGTAATAACATGTCCGATTATGCGCTTAAGGCATATCTTTGTGAAATGACTGACGTCATTCTAGGATATCTATAATGACCCTATGATATTTATAGCCGGATCCGGACACATCTGAAGTTCAAACCAAACTTACTGGCAGGTGATGTCAGACTTGCGGTTAGCTATGAAAGTCACTCCGGCCTAAATGAAATCATATGGAGAGAGACCAATGAAAGCAGTACTTGAAGCAGGTTGCGTTGCCCTGGTTATTGACTCAGTAAATTCTGAAAATATCGGTAAATCTGTCACATTAATCAGTTGGTGCGCGGCTGGAGAGCTGTTTAATGCACCTGACGGTACCTGCGGAAGAATGCCTGAAAACACAGGTGGGTGGCTATGCGCAGGTGAAATTGTGTGTGGTGGAAAAATGTCCGTCTCGATGCGGGATTTCAGACGTTATGGATGGTGCGTATTCACACCTCAATACCTCATGCCAATGAACGGCGACCCTTTTGGGCATCTTTATGACGGTCATAAGGAGCTGTGTAATACCTGATACGCGGGAAATACTGAAAGCGACAAACTGTTGAAAATGCAATCAAGCTATAAGACCCTCACACTTTATCAGTAGTGGTGATGCAACGATCAACAGAATGCACTGATAGAACGACTTGCAGCAGAACCAGGCAGAAGAGATTACAACAATAGTAAAACTCACAAAATGAAGCGGATCGTAAAAGCTCACGACAGGATCAGTGAATTAACATTACAGCCCATTAACCATCTCATATTTAAATCTCAAAGAATCTATCCGTATACAGGTTGAGGGGTATACTTTCGCATTAGTTCTGGAGGAAAGGTGGGGAATAAAATCTATAAAAAATGCTCTTAAAGAAGATATTTCGGGCGAATCACTTAAATACACAGCATGGCCTCTGACATATTACTTGTAAGGTCGAGAGTAAAGCGGACAGAGCACAGCCATCAACAGTTAGTGTTTGCCCCTCAGTAGTCAAGTGAAGGCACTTTGTAGTTGCTATAGATCAATGAGAAAGTTATCAGATATTACTGATATGGTATGTTTAAATATGTTGTTAAAAACAACAAATGCAGTATATCATGCTTTTAATTGGTGAAAATTACATGCGTTTCTGCACTATATGTCTTATTTCCCACTAACTAAGAACTTTCTTAGTTTAAGATTTGTCTTAGTAGTTCGTTTGGCATTTTTGGAGCAAGGGGTATTGAAAAACATAAGAAGAAAGACATGGATAATGGTTTTTTTATTTTGTGTTTTATTTTGGGGGGTGGTATTTACCGCTATCTCATTCGCCAATGAGAACGGTAAGAATAAACCAGTAGCCCAAGTGAATGGGCCCACTAAGCTCGTTGATATACAAAAAATAAAGCAACTTAAGCTCAATGATAAGCAAAAGAAATTTATCGAATCGCTTATTGAACCCGCTGATAAAAAATCAGATTAACTTCTAAGCCGCGTTGCGGCTTTTTTCGTGTACATTGTAAGTGCTGGCACACTCGTTCTGATTCCCCAACGATACCAACAAGTAACAGCCTCCGATTGTTGCTGCGGGAGAACATTGTTTGAGGCATAGGAAATCCGTGGCGGGGAAGTATGCCGCTAAAGAAAGGTCGAACGAACCTTCGCTGTCAAAATTTAACTGGCGCAGTTTTGCCGTGCCGTTGAGACTGGCCTTCGCGTACCGGTAGCCGTCACGCCAGATAGTACCCAGACCCCGCAACGCGGAATCAATGATGTCCCGCGTATCATTCGTCGGATAGTCGCAGATGCACGATGCGGAGTTCGAGTACTGCGGCCCTTCCCCGTACCGGCCCGTGGCGATAGAGACGCTGATGTGCCGGCAGCGGGCGTCCTGTTCCCTGAGCTTTTCCGCCGCGCGCGGTGCGCTCGGTGATGACGTCAAAGTTCTTTCGTATCATGCTGACGTTGCTGTCGGCCAGCTGCAGAGCCGTGGTGATGCCCAGCTGGTTCATGCGCACGCTGATGCGCCGCCCGATGCCCCAGACGTCGCTGACGTCAGTCAGCTGCAGCAGCTTCCGCTGCCGGCTCCGTTCGGACAAATCCACCACGCCGTTTGTCTTCGTCCACTTCTTGGCCGCGTGGTTGGCGAGCTTGGCCAGCGTCTTGGTCGGCCCGAAGCCCACGCCGATAATCAGCCCCGTTTCCTGCCGGATACGCGCACGCATCTGCTGGCCGAACGACTCCAGCGGGATCAGGCTGCCAATCCCGGTCACGTCCAGAAAGCTCTCATCGATGGAATAGACTTCCTGCCCGGCCGCCATCTCTCCCAGTATGGCCATCATGCGCGCCGACATGTCACCGTACAGCTCGTAGTTGGAGCTGAACACGTGCACGCCGTTCTCGCGGAAGAAACGCTCGTTCTGAAACAGCGGGGCGGCCATTTTAATGCCCATCCGCTTCGCCTCTGCCGAGCGGGCAATCACGCACCCGTCGTTGTTAGAGACGACGACGATGGGCCTGCCGCGCAGGTCGGGCCGGAACACGGTTTCGCAGGAGGCGTAAAAGTTGTTGGCATCCGCAAGGTCAAACATGGTCACTCTCCGGCGGGTCCGCTGAATCCCAGCCCGGCCACGTCGGTGAGGGCATAGGCCACCACCCCCCACACCGGCAGCGGCTGGCTCACGTCGATCAGCGTGACGGTTTCATCCGCATCCGACGCCTGCAGGGCGGGAACGGGGTTGAGCAGCAGGCGCCGCAGCGTGAGCTCGCCTTCCACCTCGGCAACAATGAGCTGGCCATGCGTCGCGGCCAGCGCCCGGTCGATGGCCAGCACTGAACCTTTCACGATGCCGGCGTCAGGAAAATCGCTGTCGCTGCGCATCAGATAGGTGGAATGAGGGGAGAGGCTGACGAGGTCACCCAGGTTCAGGCGCGTCTCTCTGTAATTCTGGGCCGGGCTCTGAAAGGCCATAGACAGTCTCCGTTCTGACAGCAGGTAAGCGCGGTGAAAAAAACGGGTTTTACTGGCTTCAGTGTCGCGGGGGCATATCACATGCGCGCGCCCTGCAGTATTTTACGCGCCCGATTATCCACTGTCGCCAGGGGTGGGCTGCCGGCCGTCTGAGCAGCGTCTGCCACTGCGAGGCGGCAGGCGGCCAGTCATGCGCCATTTCCGCTCTGACGACGGGCTGACTCAGCTTCTGATAGTAATTCATACGTGCTCCTGACAGCGCCTGCCTACAACGCGTACAGGCCGGATGACATCTCTGATATCAGTATAAGCCGCTATCCTTACAGCCACAGCGGGAGCTCACCATGTGTGGAAGATTTGCGCAGTACAGCAGCCGTGGTGAGTATTTTGACGCGTTGTGCCTGACATAGGACGAAATTACGCTCGACCCGGAGCCCATTAGCCGGTTCAACGCCGCGCCAGGCACGCGTGTGCTGCTCCTCATCGGGAGCAGGCCAGAAATGCTGAACCGGATTAAGGCCTAAGGAAAGCTGCCCGTAGTGGCTCTTAAAACCAATTATTTTAAAAGCCGATCAACAGGATTTTAAAGGAGAAGTAAACAGTGTTATCAACGAAGGCCACAGCCGGGTTTCTCATTTTCAGTCATTATTCAGCTCTGTTTGTATACGGGAGATCTCATGCCGTCTGAACCGGGTATCCGACACGATATTACGCTGGGGCTTTACTGCCTGCCCGCCATCATTGTTATCAGCGTTGCAGGCTATTTAACCGACCATGTTGCCGCAGCCAGTATCGCAACAGGTGGCGCGATTACCCTTGCTTTCGGAGCAAACAAAACATGGGGGGGGTCATCACTGTCATTGCTCGCAACCACTGTGGCGGGTCTTATTTTTTCTGCCTGGCTGGGTAGTCTGACTGGAAATATATTTTCCCTGTATGTGGCCGGTGCACTGCTTTTCACCGGCTTGTATGTGGTGATGGCTAACATCGATGTCAGTGCATGGTGGATGCTGCAGCAGTGGACAATTACTTACCTCGTGTCGGGCAGCTTTGCCGGAACCCCGGAGCATGCCCTTCTGCGTGCCGGCCTTGTCGGCGCAGGCGGAACACTACAGATGATAATTCTGGCAATAATCTTCCAGCGACGAAACTTTCAGCTTCGCGATTTCAGCCCGGGCACGTGGAAACGTTTTTTAATGCATTTTCTTGTTAAGTACAAACATCGTGTCCATCTGCAATGGTCAGTCATATGCGGCATGCTGGGGATGGCTGGTGCGCTGACGGCAGTTCATCTGCTAAACCTGACTAATGGCTACTGGGCGGGTATGACGCTGCTCATCTGCCTGCGAAATAATTACCGGGATACGTTATCAAGGGTGCAGGCACGTGTGCTTGGCACGCTGACAGGCTGCATTACGGCAGCCGGCCTTATCGATTATTGCAGCAGTTCGTTATTCATAATGGCTGGCTTTATTATCACCGGATTTGCTGCCTTCACCTTCTCTTATTCAATGATTAATCGCTCGTATGGCCTCTTCAGCTTTCTCATCACCACAATGGTGGTTTTCATGATCTCCGGATTCGGCATTCCTCAGACAGGTATTGCTCTGCACCGGTTTGAGTCGACTGCCCTGGGAGGGGCAACTGCTATTCTGGCGATCATACTTACCCGTAGGGCCACGCGGGAACAAATTATGAAGGTTAGCCGCTCAGGGACAGGATGATTTTTTATCATTAATGCCATCCACTGGACGATGGGCGGGGCGCGTCAGCGTGACGCCCGCTACGAACGCCAGGATAAGTACCGAAAACATGCATGCCATGCAGGTCACCTGCGAGGGCAAATGCATAATGTCAGGCAGCAGAATCCTCCCGCCGATACCTTAAATGCAGGGAGCCATTCTGCAGAGCGATACCAGAGATAGCCTGTGGGCTCAGGCTATGCTCCCCCCTTAATGATCTTATCCACAAATACACAGGAGCGATCCAATAACAGTTCCACTTAGATCCCTTAAGTTCCATATAGATCCCGGCCCTCTGCAAACCCCGCCATCGCTGAAAGTACCGGCCGCTACCAGAAACGCCAGCCGGTCAGATGCAGCGCGCGGGCGATGCCCCCGAGCGCGGTGAGGATGAGCAGGCTAGCCAGCCCCGCCATGGCGCTGAAGCCAAACCGGACGAAAAGAAAATAGCCGGCCACGCACCCCGACAGGAACGAAACGATGGTCACGAGGTGCGTGCCGAGCAGCGCCCGGTGCGCGGGCGCGTCGGCCGCCTCGCGGCGGCTCACCGAAGCCCGGAGCCAGGAGCCCAGCGCCATGCCGGCATCGGTCAGGGTCCCGGTCACGTGCGTTGACCTGACCCGCCCGCCGGAAAGCTGCGTGGAGGTGGCGTTATGCAGGCCCATCAGCAGCGCGAGCGTGACCAGCACCTCGCCGTTGTTGCGGATGCTGTACCAGCGGATTTCAACCAGCGAGGTGGCCAGCAGCAGCACGCCCTCACACAGCAGCACCAGGCAGAATACCGTGCGCACGTTACGCCGGAGGCCAAAGGCTACGGCGAGGCGCGCCAGCGTGGCGCCCGTCACGAAGGCCAGGATCAGCACCGCCAGAAAAAGCAGGCCGTGCAGGTCATAACTTCCCGCCTCCGCGGACAGCTGGGAGGTGTTACCCGTCATATGGGAGGGGAAGAAGCCAAATGCGCCGAAGGCCATGGCGTTGAGGACGCCAGCCGTGGTGGCAAGCGTAAGGGCGAGCAGGCGATCCTCACCGTGGGTACGGTGTTTTTTTCTCCTGAGGAGCATACGGTCAGATCCTGATGATAAACGGAGCTTTATTATGAGTAATCATGCGCCGTTAGCAATCAGACCCTTACGCCGGCCACTGCCTTTTTTCCGCCGGGCGCACGTCCCGCCTCCGTATTGGCCTGGCGGCCTAGACGACTGGCAGGAGCACGGCCAGCATCCAGACGCTGGCCAGCCCCGTCACCAGCGTCGTGAGCAGCAGCTCATGGCGAGATGCTGCTGCCATGACACTGCTTACGATACAGAGAATCAACTTTTCGGCAGGGAATCCCTTAGGTATCGTCAAGTCGATTAAAGATGTTAAATAAGGATTTTGGGGCAGCAGAGGCAACATTTTTCGGCTCGCACAATGCTATTTATGTATAATTATCAATTGATTATGAAAGTGCGCCAAATACTTATTATGTTAAATTAATCATCAGGAGTTGCGACATTTCTACGCGATGCTCCATTCATACCATTCAATGCATTCAACTCTTCCGACGCATTACCGACTTAAGTCTTAATACGCAGCAGTTTGCGTATCACTACTAAGTTTTGTCCTCAAGTCGTCCATGAAAATTGATCCGAATTTCTCTCCCTGCGCGCATTTCTAATAGGATTGGCATTGAGTATATTCTATTCACTGATGAATAAATATTTTGATATATTTTAAAGATAAATTTTATTTGGAGCGTGTTATTTCAAAAGATCACTAAATGTCGGTCCTGAGCGTTTGATGCATCTCTATCAAAATCATCTACATGCCTATCAAGCTTTTAACTTAATTGAGCTAAACGGTTTCAGTTTTTCATTTAGCATTAAACCTCTTACTCTGCTCAGTAGTTCACATCGTAAATGGCTCATCGCGGGGTTTACCGCCCAACTCATTCTGCAGCAACACAAATAACGACGATAACCGCTCGCTCGCATAAGTGATGAATTTAGCGCGGCCCCAAGTCCAGTCAGCCTCCAGCGCGGTCGAGTCATTGAATATCAAATTGACGGTATTCAAATAGGAGTTGGCAGAATTCTGCCAGTGCGCAAAGTAGCCATTCTACGTTGCCGAGACAGAGTAGGCGCTGCGATCAACTTAAGAGTAAGCGACTTATACAAATCTCCCGGCTAGGTTGGCCTAGTATGTGTATGCTACTTGGGATTCAAATGCGAGGTCGATTTCTTTTTTGACATAATACATTGTCCTACGCCAATAATAACCCCACATCCGATTGAAATTTCGGTTGCTCTTATTAAATCATTTCGATCAAAATCAAAATCACTCAATAAAAAATAGGATGCTAATGATATGAGCAGCCGACCACATATAAGAGTGATAAAAAGGCCTAGCGTCCAAGAAGTGACTAACAATAACAAGAGTTTAATTCTCATTTTCTGCACCACTCTTTTTCTCCAATTTTTGTTTAACTTTTTCAGTTAAATTCTGCGTGGAACTTCCAATATATTCAGAGCCAGCAGACTCAGCTACTGCTCCCGTTATTTTAGGTATAGTGAATAGTGGAATAGCAGCTTGCAGTTTCTCCACTCCTTTACCTATAGTTGCGCCTCCAAGAGTTCCAAAACCTGCTCCGATCATTGGCGCCGCAACATCTTGCTCCTGTAGTTTAGCTCCTACAAACGCACCAGCAATACTAGTAACTTCTGTAAACCAAAGCCCTTTCCCCTGAGTTAAAGCACTGATACCAGTAGCCAGGAGCGCATCAGTCGAACTGAATGGCCCTCCGCTGTTCAACTGATTAAATACGTTCGCCGAACCGCCGATTGCACCTGCACCTATAACGCTTCCAGCCGTTGCTGTAGCTGGCAACAGTATCGGTGCCACAACCGTTGTTGCTCCTGCACCCCATGCCGTCAATAAGCCCGTTGCTGCGTTCTGGCCTGAAGGAAAATCACCCGTCACCCCCTTATTAGAAACATATTCAATTTCTTCAGTTGTTGCCGGGTTAAGCACCTTACCAGTTTCATCTGTAATGTTAGTATTATTTGCCAGTGATCCTTGGGCTTGGATATTCTTCTTGAAACCTGTACTGAACCCTTCCATGCCGCTCATAAAGTTATTTTCGACCGCATTCTTTCCGGCCTCTGCACCAGCCCCGCCTCCCATCGACGAATCTGACGCAATCCCGCCAGCAAGGCCAGCAACTAGCTGGCTCAGCGTACTGACCATTTGCTTTTGGGTTTCCGTCAGGTCGCTAATTTGAGTGTCCGGATACATCACTTTCACAATCGCCCGCGCTGCCAGTTCACCGCCTGCCGCTCCTGCGGCGCCTGCTGCGACACTGTTGCCGGATATCTGTGCCAGCACCGCGCCTGCAACAGCGTGCGCCATGGTATTCGCCAACACGTTAGTTTGCGGGTTGCCCTGTGTGTCATAAGACGTGGTAGCCTGTTTAATTGCGTTGGCAATATAAGGTGCCATTGCCCCGCCGGCTGCTGCGCCAAGGTTATTCGCGCTTAAGCCCCCCAGTGCACCCGCCACTGCCGTGGCGACCATCGAATAGGTACCACCCGTGCCCCACAGATCCGCCACTGCTCTATAGCCAGGATCGTTTTGTATCTTCGCACTGAAGTCTTCTTTAGAAAGGCTGGCGTAATCAGGGTGTTCTTTTAACAGACGTGCTTTGGTTTCGGCTGATGCTGCATCCAGCTTATAGGCCTTTACGTCGCCGACCACTTTTCCGGCCAGCTCCTGCACACCTTGTGCAAATGCCATCTGGTTGGCGACTTTCTCTTTGTCGAAAATTTTGCCGATGCTGCCATTGGCGTTCTCGGTATCCCGGCTCAGACCAGCGACGTCCTGCTTCTGGTTCTGCACATCACGAACAATAATCGTCCCGTCAGCCACGGCTGAACGCGTGGTGCCAGATGCACTTTCATGCATGTTTACCACCGCAGGGAGTGCGCTGCCCGCGAACTGCTGACCTGATGCCATGCTGCTGTCATACCCACCGCTGATACCTACAGACGTGCTGTTGGCTGAGTATTCGGCATGATTATCGATGCTGTCCCAGCCCAGAGTGCCCGTAGACAGTTTGTTGTTCGCGGCATCCGCCGTTGATGCAATCACCGCCCCGTTCAGCTGCGTATGATTACCGACGAAGATGTCATAACCGCTGTCACCGGCAAACAGACCACTCTGGTCGCCGACGCTGGCGTATTCACTGTTGACCTTACTCTTGCTCATGCTCAGCCCGATTGAGCCGGTCATTGAGCCAAAAGTGAAGCTGAAGCCGCCGCTGGCGCTCTGTTGCTGACTATGATAACTGTCGGTGTCCTGCAGGCTGGTCAGCGTCAGGTTATTGCCGGCATTCACGCTGATGCTGTTACCCAGCGCCTGTGCGCCGGACAGCAGCGTGTCGTTGCCGCTGCTCAGCGTCAGGTTGTCTCTGGCATTGACGCGGCTGTTCACGTATGCGGTGCTGCTGCCGTTCTCTGAGCCGCTGGCCATATAGCCGCTGGCCTGTACGCCAATGCCGGTTTCCTGGCCGATGGCGACGTGCACGCCGGCGCTCCAGCCGGAAGATTTGTTACTGCTCTTCTGCTCGGTGTTGTTGCTGGCGGCAACCAGGTTCAGATCATGTGCGGCAGCCAGGGTGACGTTGTTACCGGTGATCCCGCTGCCTGCCAGTGTTACATCGCCGCTGGTGCCGTTTGCGCCGGTCGCTACTACGGCGACATTGCCGCCGCCGCTGAGCGAGCTGCCGCTGACAGTATTGCTGCTGTATTCCGATGATGATTTGCTTTTGCTGGCCCCCACGCTGAGCGAAATTTTAATGCCGGCATTAGTCATATCGCCATTCGCCAGCGCTGTCGCCGATTGGCCGGCCGCACCTGACATTGCCCAGCCGCTTTCTAACGCTTTCACTGCGCCGAGTGCCTTCAGACGATCGTCCCCCGCCTCGCTGGCCGCTTTTGCCTGGGACCCAAGGCTCAGTAACGCATCTGTTATTGGGCTGGTCAGCTGCAGCGTCAGGCCGCTCTGCTTCTGTTCAAAGCTCTGACGACGGGTCAGGGTGTCGTTGCCCGGATCGATAGTGACTGACCCGCCAACCACACTGATATCCTGTTTCGCAATCACGTCCGAACCCGCAATGTGTGCGTCATGTCCCGCAACCAGCGTCACGTTCCCGCCGGTGCTGCCGATAGTGCTGGCGCTCTGGCTCTCAGTCGTGCCGTCCTGCTTCAGCTCCTGTTTTGATGACGCGCTGCCGAAGGTCACGCCAATGCCCCCGCCGCTGAACATGC
>NZ_JZRH01000070.1:0-440 GCF_000963985.1 Pantoea sp. BL1
CTGCCCTGATTATCCATCAGTGCCAGCAGCGGGCCGAAGGTGGCATTAAGGGGGCCGGTCGGGCCGCTGTTCTGGTCAATGGCCGGGCGCTTTTCCCGACTGAGCAGGTTCTGCGCGGATTTCACCAGCGAGTCGGCAATGGCATCCCCACTCTGCCCGGTCCGTCCCTGCACGCTGAGGGTGTTCATCAGCGCCACCAGCGGCGACTGGCGCACATCCGCCATCAGCGTGAGCTGGTCAATTGCGTCGGAAAGCGTCGGTGCCGGCTGCAGGCGCAGGCTGTTGAGGAAGTTCAGCCAGGCTGCGCTGTAGTCAGAGAAGTAACGGCTGGTGAGCCGCGCTTCCAGCGCTTCGGGTGAGGACGCATCACCGGCGGGCGGCGGTGCATCGCTGAGTACCCAGTCCATCTCCTCACGCCGCTCCCGCGCCACTTTTTCAAT
>NZ_JZRH01000071.1:0-1649 GCF_000963985.1 Pantoea sp. BL1
CTGCCCTGATTATCCATCAGCGCCAGCAGCGGGCCGAAGGTGGCATTAAGGGGGCCGGTCGGGCCGCTGTTCTGGTCAATGGCCGGGCGTTTTTCCCGACTGAGCAGGTTCTGCGCGGATTTCACCAGGGAGTCGGCAATGGCATCCCCACTCTGCCCGGCCCGCCCCTGCACGCTGAGGGTGTTCATCAGCGCCACCAGCGGCGACTGGCGTACATCCGCCATCAGCGTGAGCTGGTCAATTGCGTCAGAAAGCGTCGGTGCCGTCTGCAGGCGCAGGCTGTTGAGGAAGTTCAGCCAGGCGGCGCTGTAGTCAGAGAAGTAACGGCTGGTGAGCCGCGCTTCCAGCGCTTCGGGAGAGGATGCATCACCGGCGGGCGGCGGTGCATCGCTGAGTACCCAGTCCATCTCCTCACGCCGCTCCCGCGCCACTTTTTCAATCGCGGGCTTAACGCCATCTTCCCAGGCCTGACGGGTGAACATGCCGGGCACAACTTCATCGGTGGTAAACAGGCGACCCGCGTCCGTATCGCCGGTCATGTCTGCCAGATGCATGTCCGCGTACTGTCGGGCAACCTGTGACAGCACCCGCTGGTACTGGCGGGTTTCGCTGTTGGTCACCCCCATCTGACGTACCAGCAGGGTGCGCACCTGCCTGACCAGCTCCGGGTCTGATTTCAGCGCCCATTCGGGGTGAGAGATGAGATTCTCTGCATAGAAAGCCAGCAACGGACTCCCGGCGCCCTGCCAGTACGCGTTGTCCAGACCCTGCCGCTGCGTCCAGTTCTGCATCAGCGTCTGGCTGAACCAGCCGGCATCCATACGTTCAGGGCGTGTCAGCATCAGATACAGCCTGAGCTGCGTGTAGGCCTGCTTTGACTGCGTTTCGCGCAGCGGGCTGTCGGGCGGGAGTGCCGCATAGGCTTTCAGTGCGTCAGTGAGCTGTAAGGCTGCGGCGTCGCGCAGCAGAGGCAGTGCTGCCTCACGGTAACGAGGCCAAAGGGCAGACAGCAGCCCATCATTCTGGCTCAGTCCGAGGCGACTGTACCAGGGCACACCATGCTCCTGCCAATACTGTAATTGCCCGATGGTGTCCTGAAACACACCCAGTGCAGCAAGCCGCTGCTTTAAAGACTGACTGCTGTCTGAAGCGTTTCCAGCCACCTGAACGGCATCACTGATAACGCTGCGACTGGCGGCGAAAGAGACCAGCATTCCGGCTCCCCACAGAACCACCAGTGCACAGGCAGCAGCAGCGGAAATCCGGCTCCAGTGCAGGCCAGAGCGGAGCGGGCGAAGATGGGCAGGCAGTTCGTTTGAAGACGCAGGTAGCGCATCCCAGCGGTTATCACGTCTCCAGTGGTGCGGTATCGTGCCTGCCGTATCTTCCGACTGCGGGCTGAACACCATCCCGGCCAGTGGCAGAGACCCATGAACCTTCTGCAGCGGAAAAAGCAGCGCAGTTATTGATTCAGGCACACGCGCCAGCTGGTCCGCGAGGCTCAGCAAAAAGTGATGCTGCGGCGAGCCCGCCACCTGCTGGGTCCCCTGCGCGATGAGGTCCGCCGCCAGTGCCGCGAGCAATGCATCGTGTTTATTGGTTGTGGAAGTCTGGAACCCCACGGCCTGAGTTATACGGCCAGCCTGCCC
>NZ_JZRH01000072.1:0-1826 GCF_000963985.1 Pantoea sp. BL1
AGGGCGGAGTCCTAACCGCTAGACGAAGGGGACACGATAGTGTCACGCCTTCGCAGCCGTCTTGCTCATCACTTTTCTATCAGACAATCTGTGTGAGCACTGCGCGGGAAGGTATCTTCAGGTAAGGAGGTGATCCAACCGCAGGTTCCCCTACGGTTACCTTGTTACGACTTCACCCCAGTCATGAATCACAAAGTGGTAAGCGCCCTCCCGAAGGTTAAGCTACCTACTTCTTTTGCAACCCACTCCCATGGTGTGACGGGCGGTGTGTACAAGGCCCGGGAACGTATTCACCGTAGCATTCTGATCTACGATTACTAGCGATTCCGACTTCATGGAGTCGAGTTGCAGACTCCAATCCGGACTACGACGCACTTTATGAGGTCCGCTTGCTCTCGCGAGGTCGCTTCTCTTTGTATGCGCCATTGTAGCACGTGTGTAGCCCTACTCGTAAGGGCCATGATGACTTGACGTCATCCCCACCTTCCTCCAGTTTATCACTGGCAGTCTCCTTTGAGTTCCCGGCCGAACCGCTGGCAACAAAGGATAAGGGTTGCGCTCGTTGCGGGACTTAACCCAACATTTCACAACACGAGCTGACGACAGCCATGCAGCACCTGTCTCAGAGTTCCCGAAGGCACCAAAGCATCTCTGCTAAGTTCTCTGGATGTCAAGAGTAGGTAAGGTTCTTCGCGTTGCATCGAATTAAACCACATGCTCCACCGCTTGTGCGGGCCCCCGTCAATTCATTTGAGTTTTAACCTTGCGGCCGTACTCCCCAGGCGGTCGACTTAACGCGTTAGCTCCGGAAGCCACGCCTCAAGGGCACAACCTCCAAGTCGACATCGTTTACGGCGTGGACTACCAGGGTATCTAATCCTGTTTGCTCCCCACGCTTTCGCACCTGAGCGTCAGTCTTTGTCCAGGGGGCCGCCTTCGCCACCGGTATTCCTCCAGATCTCTACGCATTTCACCGCTACACCTGGAATTCTACCCCCCTCTACAAGACTCTAGCCTGCCAGTTTCGAATGCAGTTCCCAGGTTAAGCCCGGGGATTTCACATCCGACTTGACAGACCGCCTGCGTGCGCTTTACGCCCAGTAATTCCGATTAACGCTTGCACCCTCCGTATTACCGCGGCTGCTGGCACGGAGTTAGCCGGTGCTTCTTCTGCGGGTAACGTCAATCGATGCGGTTATTAACCACATCGCCTTCCTCCCCGCTGAAAGTACTTTACAACCCGAAGGCCTTCTTCATACACGCGGCATGGCTGCATCAGGCTTGCGCCCATTGTGCAATATTCCCCACTGCTGCCTCCCGTAGGAGTCTGGACCGTGTCTCAGTTCCAGTGTGGCTGGTCATCCTCTCAGACCAGCTAGGGATCGTCGCCTAGGTGAGCCATTACCCCACCTACTAGCTAATCCCATCTGGGCACATCCGATGGTGTGAGGCCCGAAGGTCCCCCACTTTGGTCCGAAGACGTTATGCGGTATTAGCTACCGTTTCCAGTAGTTATCCCCCTCCATCGGGCAGTTTCCCAGACATTACTCACCCGTCCGCCACTCGTCACCCGAGAGCAAGCTCTCTGTGCTACCGTTCGACTTGCATGTGTTAGGCCTGCCGCCAGCGTTCAATCTGAGCCATGATCAAACTCTTCAATTTAAAGTTTGATTTGCTGCAACAAGTGCAGCGATGCTCATCTGTAAAACGTCATAATGAATTTCATTATGTGTTCACTCGTGAGACTTGATATTTTTTACGTCCGGAGACGCTGATATCAATCCTGCGAGTGCCCACACAGATTGTCTGATAAATTGTTAAAGAGC
>NZ_JZRH01000073.1:0-23679 GCF_000963985.1 Pantoea sp. BL1
TAGCACCGCCGGTTCAGGCAAAAAGGGGTGAAGTGCACGCCGCCAAAAACTTTTCGCCAGGGGCCGCAAAAACTTTTTGTCGTCGCCCCTTTATGCCTTCACTTCGTCGTTGCTCCTTTGCCCTTTGCCGCGAAAGGCCAGACCGGAAAGAAGAAACCCGCGTCAGAGAAGGACTTTCAAGGCACCGCGCGGCGGTCAGCCGGATCATTTATTTCAGAGAGGAGCAGATCATGACTTCAACCCAGACGGGCACCACCACCGAAATGCGCTGCGTAGCGGCGCTGGGCGACGGCGCATTTTCGCGCGAGCAGGCCACTCACGTCACGGTCGCTTTCAGCAATGTTTTCATTGAGGACGATCAGGGCAGCCACTTTCGCCTGGCCGTGCGCGAGCCGTCAGGCGCGCTTATCTGGCGCTCGTTTGATTTTGAACATGATGCGGGCTACTGGCTGCGCAGGTACATCAAGAGCCAGGGCGTGCGCCAGTCCCTGCGTGACCAGCTGACGGCGCTGACCGACCTGAATGACGTTGCGATCACGCTCACCCAGCGCCGGGAGTTTATGGCCCATATCCTGAACAACCTGGCCGGGGCCGTGGCGCAGCGGGTGCCGGAAAATCAGGTGATGCTTCCGGCTGACGAGTCAGAAATGTGGAAAGAGGCAGGGCGCATCGCGCTGACACACTTAGGACTTCAGGGGGAAAAAGCATTCCTAGAGGCGAGCCAGTGGCTGACAGCAGAGCTGGAGCAGGGCAGTAACGTACAGGCGTAAAAAAAGCAGGGTAACCCCTGCTTCATTACGGCGGCCAGTCCCACCTGGCTGCCTCATCAAAGACCAGACTCTCTTGAGAGAAATATGATTTTTGACCCGCAAATCCTCGCACAGGCAACAGCATTTGTAAAAGCTTTCAACAGCGGACGTGGCGTGCGCGTACCGAAAATGACCTTTAACCAATGGCCACACTTCATGCGCGCCGTACGTCAGCAGCTGGAGGTGCAGGCATGAGCATCGCAACGCCCCTGAATTTACCTTTCGCGCTGGCACCCGTGACGCAGAACGACATCATCCGCGTGCTGGGAGAATACACCTTCATCCGCCTGGATAACGGCGACGAAGCGCTTTATCACCACGGGAACTGGATCACCGGCGCGGACGCGAGCTGCGGTGAACCTTCCGTGTTAGGGCTGTCGCAGAGCATGGCACGCGCGGGGTGTAAGTCCCTGCGCTGCGTCGAACTGCCTGTCCCGGATGATAAGGAGTGGAGCTGGGACGACGTGGTGACGCAACTGGTGCGCGCGTCATTTACGCGTCAGGTGCGCGGCGAACTGGTCGTAACAGTCACTGAAAATACCCGACACGGTCGCGGCGTGCACGTGTGCTCCGATCCGCTGCTGAGCGGGATGCACAATAACCTCTGGTTTCCGCTGAACGCGGAGGAAGACTGGCACGCAGGCATTGAGCGCGTGCTGACCATGAACGGCGTGGCGGAGAACGTGGTGCGGCTGGAGCCACTGCATGACAGTCCCGAATACACCGATTTAAAGGTGACTTATAACCGGAAAATCTGCGCCTGATGCGCAGAGGGGCCGGAGAAAAACCGGCCTCATGACGTTGTTTTTCTGTCCCGTTCTGAGCGTCACAACATTAAAGAGGTCTTCACAATGAAGTCCGAATCTATCAACTCACTGACCGCTTCAACTTCAGAAAAAACGTTCACCATCCTTGATTTACAGGCGCTGTCACAGCGTGCTTCAGCTTCTGAAGAGGTGAACGATAACGCCCGCCTCATCAGCCTGGCGGCATCCTCTCTATTGGGCTTCGCGTACCAAACGGGTATCGCAGACAGCACCGAACCGGCAGAGACTGCCGTCACCGACCTTCTGACAGACCTTATGCACTTATGTGCACACTGCTGGCCGGATGAAGGTGAAATGTCCTTTGACAGCGCGTTGAATACCGCTCGTATGCACTTCGCTGAGGAATCCGATGAACATGCACAGTGGAACTTAATAAAATGAATATGACCATCACAGATATTACGGAAGGCATGAACAGTTCGCACGAAGGCTATGCCGACCTGGTTGCAGACTCTGTTTCCTTCAGCCTCGGCCGCCCGCTGACAAATGAGGAATAGACGCAAATCTACAACATCACAGAACGCGCCATTTCGGATGCGGTTCAGCAGCTGGAATGCATCGGATCTGAGTATGATAAACCGCTCACGCAGGATCAGTTCAGCGACCTTGCCGACTACTTCTACCGCTGTGGTAAGTTCACCGGTTCGGGGGGGGCAGGGAAATGATTTTGAGTCGCTGACTGTCATTGACGAGCCCAGCGATGAACCGGAAGGGCGGAAAATTTACCTGCGTGATCGCTATCCGTACGCGGTCTGTGATTTCGACATCGGCTTCACGACCATGCGTTCCTGAAATGAAAAACAGCATTGCCGTGAGCGGGCGAAAATCGAGCCTGCTCACGCAACAAAGCAAAAATAAAAATCACACAATATCGGGAGCCGTCATTCAGACGGTATGCACAAATGACTTCATTAAATGAAATTCAAAGCCAGCCAAATGAACTGGAAATCTGTCGCTGTGCGGTTATCAGTAATGCGCACATGACGCAGCACGATTTTGAGATAATGGACTCATTATCACCCAGGCTGAGCGGTGAAGAGGGTGCCTGTCACTGGATACATCCCACGCGATACAGCTTTCTGATCCGCCTTTCAGAAATTTCGGACGCGATTGGGATACTCAGGAAGGCAGGGCTGTCTGATGACTTCTGTCACGTTGTCACCTTTCTGTCTGAAAAACGACAGGCTTCGATGATTCACTTTGACGCTGATGCTGACGTACTTGAAGGATTCAGCGTCCACAACTGGTAAAAACTTTACGGCAGGCATGCATTAAACCTGCCGGAATTCTTCATGATGAAGGCTGGTTGTCCTGCGGCGTGGTTTTCTGCTGCGCCGCCTCAGCCCTGCGAGGAGCACGCTTCTTCTTTCCACCTCCCTCATTTACCACAGCAGAAATTGCCTTTTCACTGAAACGGCATTCCATGGCATCCAGCGCCGACTTGATATCCGAAACCGTGTAACCCTTCTCTTTCGCCAGCACCAGAATAGTGTCCTTCAGATTTTCCAGCGCCGCCTCTCTGGTGATGCGCTGCGGCGTCAAATCCGGAAGATTTTCCAGCTTCTTACGCGCCTCATCCAGCTGCTCCTGCGTGAAAACATTACGTACCGCCATCTCATTTCTTCCTTCTCAATGGTAAAGACCCGATTTTGCTGGATTTTCACAACCATTTCCACCCCCATCACCTCACATGACGCCGGTTTACTTCTGACCAGCTAAGTGCCAAAATATGAACAGTTAATTTAATATCCGGGCAGGAAATGTTTTGTGACCACCGCCAGCACGCTAGCAGTGATTCCCAAAACGACCTGCTCAGGGCTCCGCCCCGAGACCCGGGTAATGTGCCAAGGTTGAGTTATGTCGAAAAGCGAAAAGCGTCAGAGAGAAAAACTGGTCAAGTGCCGCTGCACAGAGGCGGAGTACGAGTCTATCAACAAGAAAGCCGTTGCCGCCGGACTGACGACTTCTGAGTACCTGCGCCGAACGGCACTTAACCGCCGCATTACCGTACGTACCGACATTCGCATGATGAATGAGCTGTTGCGTCTTGGTGGCCTGCAGAAACATCTGTATACCCAGATGCAGGCGAACATGACCACCGAGCTGAGCCACCAGTTTTCTGAAGTGCTTACCAGCATCAAGCACGCCATTAACGCGCTGGACATGACGCCAGTTCCGGTCGAGGACATGAAAGACTGATGAACGTAATCATCCCGCCAAAGCGTCGCGATAAGAAGACGAGCTTCAAGAAGCTGGTCAGCTACGTGAGCACGCGCGAGGAAAAGAAACCGGGCGAAGCCGTCACGCATGAAGCGGTCAATACCAACGGTTCTGAGTATGTCGCCACGCCGGGATTTGGTCAGCTGGTTGATTACGTCGGACGTAAGCACGCCACACCGGTAACAGAAATTGTCAGCATTTCACCTGAGGGCATTCAGCGCGTGCTCTCCGGTGAAGTGCTGTGTGAAACCAATTGCTTTTCACTTGATACCGCCGCGTCAGAAATGAACCTGACTGCTTCACAGAACCGCCACTGCAAAGATGCGGTGTATCACTTTATTCTGTCCTGGCAGGGCGACGAAGACCCGTCACCTGAAGCGGTATTCAACTCCGTGCGTTACAGCCTCAAACAGCTGGGGATGGAAGAACATCAGTACGTTGCCGCCATCCACCGCGACACGGACAATATCCACTGTCATGTATCCGCTAACCGCGTTCATCCGTCGACGTTCCGCGCGCAGAACATGTGGAACGACGCCGACGAGCTGCAGAAGTGCTGCCGTGTACTTGAGCGCGAGCTTGGCTTTAAAGTTGATAACGGCAGCTGGCTTATGGATGCGCACGGTGACCTTCACCGTACCCACCGCGATATGCCAGCAACCCCACGCGGCGCAGCTAAGCGTGAAATCTTCTCTGATAAAGAAAGCCTGCACGGCTATGCCGTTCGTGAAACCCGTCAGATTCTTTCTGACGTAATTGCTCAGGGTAAAATGAGCTGGGACCGACTACACAATACTCTCTATACGCGCGGACTTGGGTTACGCGAGCAGAGCGGTGGCCTTGCCGTTTACGATCTGATGAACCCGGAAGGCGCAAGCATAAAAGCGTCTGACGTTCATCCGGACATCAGCCTGACCATAATGGTCAGTCAGCACGGCAAGTATCAGCCAGCGCCTCCCGTTTATAATCCTGATCGCCCTGAAGACGGCATGCTGGACATGCAAAACTTTTATATGCCTCAGTTGCACGTGCGCGATCAGGAAGCCCGTCGTGAACGCCGAGAAGCCCGTGCGGTTGCGCGCGACATCCTGCGTGCTCGTTATGACGCGTACCGCAGTGGCTGGGAAAAACCAGACCTGCGCGCAGGTGAGCGGTTCCGTCAGATTGCCTCGCACTGTGTGGTGGCCAAAGCTCACGTTCGTGAAAGCGTGAGGGATTCGCTGATGCGCAAGCTGATGTACCGCGTGGCCGAGTTTGAAAAGATGAAGGCCATGGCCGAACTGCGCCTGCAGCTGCGTGAAGAGCGTCAGACTATCAAAGATACCGGAGTAGGTCGTCCTCTGAACTGGAAGTCATGGGTTGAACTTGAAGCGGTGAAAGGTGACGCAGCGGCGCTCAGTCAATTGCGTGGCTGGGCTTACCGTGAGAAGAGAGCCGCACGTCAGCAGAAAAATGCGTGGCCGAAACCGAATGCCGTAATTCATTATGGCCCGGGTGATGATGTGCCAACGTTTAAATCGAGCGAACATGAAACGCGATTGCTGCGTGACGGAACGGTGAGTTATCTACGCGACGGTAATCCGGCCGTCACCGACTTTGGTGACAGAGTCGAAATCTACCCCGCACCTGACAGCAAATCGGATCGTTTCAACAACGACCTTGCTGCTGAGCTGAGTGCATGGCGCAGCGGAGACAGTACGGTTCTGAGCGGCGAACAAAAGGCCGTTAACCGCGTGCTGTATTCGGGGGTGGTGAGAAACATTAATAAAAATAACGGTCGTGTATTTAAGGTGAGCGATCCCAAGCTAATGGCCAGCGTTAATGCGACCGAAGAAAGCCTGCGCAATCGCGGGCTACAACCAGACTCGCACCGTAACGAAGCACAATACCGAGACGAAGAAACTGCGCGTCCAGTTAACAAGGATTTACCACGACCATGAGGAGTTTAACAGAAGAGACATAAGCCAAATTAAAGTACTTAGTCGCTGATTGCACAGGCTGGACCCCTGTACAACCAGCTAACCATAATAACCTGACTTGGAGGCTACCATGGCTGCTGTGGATCCTATCCATTTTCACAAAGCGATCAACCTTTTTCCTCAATTGTCTCAAACTCAGGCGGAGAATTGTTTCATCTTCTCAACGAGTGCTACCTACCATGAGGTATAAGAAATAAGGAGGAAGTTACCTGTTTCCATTAAAAAAACCCTTGAGAAGGCGCAGGCTATTCTTGAACTCTATACAGTGCAAAGTATCCGCCCGGTTTTTTTAACCCGTCTCATGTTCAATGCTTTTTACCTTATCAGAACTGGTAAGAAGAGAAGTTCATCCCTTCAATTCGATATCGAGACATTTCTCTCTTCAACACGCGGCGAGCAAGACTCCTTTAGACTTTTTCCTGAGCTTGATATCCATCATTCCCTACTAATGTGCGCATTTTGCTCAGGTGAGACGATGGATAGTATCTGTTCAGCATTTTTAGTGAATGATAGTCAAGTGCAGAAGGCTATAGATAACTTTTTAAAAATAATGAACATTAATTCACTTCAGACTCTAAGGATAATTGTTTTAGTGAGGCTAGAGGCGTATTTGGCCAGTATTACCATCTCTTAACTTTTTTTATAAATGTGCCCCATTGAATATGGGGCACATTTTTTTCATGTCAGATTTTTATTCTGGATGTTTAGCTTTACACCTGCACTTAGAGACAGCCTCCCTGCGTGCATGAGATTTGCTTTTTGTCAATGACATCATTTAGGTTATTGCGCACATTAGGACCAATCTTATTTAATGCTTACATTGCTAACACGATCCATACACTCGGTTACGGAAGAACACAGATGCCTGCTCACATTAATAAAGAAAAGGGAATGCAAGTCCTGCTGCGTCTCTCCCCGGAAATGACCGCTATGCTGAGCCAGGCCGCAGACCGTTCAGGTCGTAGTAATACTAAAGAGGCGCTTGTGCGTCTTGAAGATCACCTTAAATCGTTTACTGACCTCGCCACACCAGGGCGCCGGTTTAACGCTGACAGTAGCGAAGCAACCAATAATTAAATAATCAGCCAGCATCAGTTATTGCTGGCTTTCCTTTTAAAGAAATTATGCGCGCATGCGCAGGGCATCGTTTGCCTGAAATATGCTTCTGCTCTTTAACAATGTGCCCGTTTTATATATTCCCGACCTCAGGGTCCTCTCTTGCCGGCATGCTGTTCCGGTGCGCGGTAGATGTCCGGAGGCTACGTCATGGCCTGCATTATGTCGGGAGAACAGTCAGGCAACAGAGAAACGACTCTGCTGCTTTACAGGCGGGCACCGCGCAAAGTCGGAACAGTGAAACGTAACCGTTATACCCCTACGTACAAATTCGATGTATCCAGTTCGACCGGTGCAGTTACTGCATCAGGCCCCGGCGCGGTCCGCCGGGCATAACCTGTATCTGGAGAAGATTAGCCCTGCACTTTTGTGCGGTCGTGAACGGGCATCCCTGACGGTTTCAATTCACAAAACGCACAGTGACACAGAGCAGTCTGTGCAGCCCCACTCTCGCGAGTGGGTCTGTCGCCGGAGGCCCTCGCTCGCCTGCAGGAAACACAAGAGTGATTAAAAATACGACAACAATAGTTACATCATACACAAAACTTGCCATCATCCGCATCAGAATCACAGGAAAATGCCATTCCGCAGCCGCATGAATGACTTATCCACATTAACTACGAGAGACTTGACTTTTAAACCCCTGACCGGAGAGTCGCTTAACCGCTGTCCGGCTTTTTTCCAAACCGCGCTGTTCCTTTTAAACACCCGATCTTTATTCTTTTAAAAAACCGGTATTACTTACCTTTAAAAATAAAACCTATTCGCCACCCGTCCTGTGGACAGGTGAATAACGATCGCCCTTGCAGCGGACTCACGTCCGCGCCGGTTCGGTTCAGCCGCTTCGCGTCAGAGGTAGCACCCGCCAGAAGCGGCGGGCAGGGGACCTCGGTTACATATACCCTTCAGCTCATTTCACAGATAGTGCAGTTATCAGCTCTGAACTCCACGCGGCACCGGGCGAAACCTACCGGAAAAGCGTCGCCGCCCCGGCCCGAGGGGCCGGAACAGAGTCGCTTTAATGATGAATGTTGTACTTAAAGTCAGGAGTAGCGGTAAGACTGAGGCCCGCGGTGGGTATCTTTCGTCTGCGACCATCCAGCTTATGCGCGCCTGAAAGGCCGCTGTTTAAACGGCGTCTGGCAGAGGGTGGTTGGGCTTGCACGAACATAGCGCTCTGTAACCGGCTCTGCCGGGTTAACGGCGCCCAATGACATAAGAGCCGTCCTTAACGGTTTCTGGCGCCTCCATGCCGCTGAGGCGGCATTCAGGGGCAGACTGCGCACTTCTCGCCTGCCTGGGTTCACGTGTTTATTCAGGATCCATAAAAATATGCACCAATTTTAAACGTGCAGGGCTCATTGCGATTTTATCCTGCGCATAAACACCTTTCAGCAGGCAGGCGAGGAGCACTGCCTGAAACAGATATTACTTTCATGCCCAGTATTTCAATACCCGGCATGGTGTCATCATGATTCATTATGAGAAATGAAGATGGTTAAACCGTGTGCGACTGAGCATCACATTGATGCTTTTGACAGGAAGCTGTAACGAGAAATAAAAAGAATATCCCTGTTCACTTGCCGCCCGGGTAAGCAGGTCCTTATGTTGAGACTTTACTGTGTCATTATATCTTATTAGCTCAATTTTACAGAAAACTCTTTACCTCAAGCGTATATTTTAAAGAATGATTTTATGAATATGAATTTTCAGAAAATTTCTGCTCTAAACTTTTCATGGAAAATGTTCAGCTAAAAATGTGCAAGGTGCAGAGCCTGCTCATATCAATTTGATACTATAACGTCACCAGACTTTACGATGATGATAAAGTGCAAAGAAAAGATAAATGCCCCGTAGGGCATTTATAATTGGTTCCTGACTGCGCCGATACAACAGGCTGAATGCCAGTTATCGATACAGCTGTTAATGCACAAAAAGCGCAATCAGAATAATGATTGGAATTGGCACACCTAAAAACAAAAGTAGTAATGATCTCATTTTGAACTCCAGAATAATCAAGAATTATAAATCACGTTGACGGCCACCAAAGGTCGCGCTCAGGCTGGCTACGAAAGCCCCTGCCAGCAGAGAAATGAAAGTCCAGAGCATCAGATAGCTCGTTGCTTTACGTGTGGCGTCAGCAGCCTCTTGCGCTTTCTGCTTCGTATCTTTTAATTTAGCCTGAGCTTTGTCATAAGTGCTCTGTACCCGCTGCTCAGCCTCCTGCTGACTGATACCCGTATGCTGAGCAATTAATCCGGCTACGTACTTACGATCTTCCTCAGGTAAGGCTCCTGTGCTGGTACTGTTAACCAATATACCAGTCACTTCGCCTAACTGTGCCGGATAAACTGGCTGATGAGATGCAGGCGGCGTTGCAGAAGCGGATGGCGAAGCAGGACTGGAGGCGTCATTAGCGGGGGTGCCGGGATTATTGGCCCTGAACAAGGAATTGACGAAATAATTCATCGATAAGCCCTGTTCTGGAGACGGTCCTTTCGCCATACTCGCGACACCTGTTGCTGAGGTCGCTGCGGCCCCTCCGGCAATGGTTCCCGCGATCTTAGCTCCACCTCCAATAATGGAACCTACCGTACTCGTAAACAGCACAGCGGAGATCAGCGCCGCTACAGCCCACGTCAGGAACCCATGAGCAGTATCGCGGAAGTAAATTTCATCGCTGCGTGTATCGACCCATTTTGTGCGTAGTCGGCCGGACAAATAGCCCCCCATACCTGACGCAACAATTTGTGTAAAGGTTAACCAAGCTATGGCAGCAATACCCACCGTACCCGCGTCAAGCCCGCGGTTTCCCCATGGCGAAACGGACGTAAGACCCAACCCCGCACCCAGCATGAGCAAAATTAACGAGAGAGATGCCGCTGCGACCGCGCCGGCAAAGATGGCTCCCCATGACACAGCACTGTTGCCTGGGGCGGACAAAGGTAAACGGGGATCGGGATACGCGTTGTTAACACTAGATTGTTCGTGAATGTGAGTCATAGCTGTTTTCCTTTAATTAATCTTTGCATTCGTTACCAGGTACCAGTTGAAGAAACAGAAAACGCAATCATTATTAACTACAAGGTTATTGATGAGCCTGAAGAGGCCATTAAAAAAGGGGTGACATTAAACAGTCAGATAAAATAAAGCTTAATAAGACGATGGAAAATTATTCCACGTACAAGGATCATAGATGATGTTTTGAAAAAGACTTTGAAAAATAGAAAATTATTTCATCCTGAAGCGGCAGTTTTCAGTGTCATCTCCAATAAACCAGGGCCAACAGAGCTAATGTAAACAGAGTCACCCTATAACGGTGATGCAGTCCGGAACTCCGATATGACCTGACGAATGAAAATACTCTGCAAGTCATCAGATCACCCTGGAGAGCAGGCTTTTATGGCCTGCTGAGGATAATTTCGCTTCGCTTAAATACAGCTGCGGAATAATTCTGAAGACAATCATTATGAAAGCAAATGTATCAGATGATAAATATTATTATTTGCCTTATGTCATACTCTCGTTTTGACATTGGAGAACTTGCCTAAATGCTTCGCTTTTTTGTCTCCCTTTTCAGCAGCCCTGAAACCTTACTACAGGTCATGAGCCAGCAGGATATGAAAGAATCAATTCAGGAAGGTGACAGAATAATAATTGATGAAGATGGTAACGCTTCGGTTAATCCCTTAAGCCCCGATGTACAGCGAGATTTTTTACAACACGTTAAGACCTTAAAGGACATTTAAAGGGGAACGGCCAAATTCACGGTGCTGATAGTATGTGGCTACTGATTTGGCAGCCCTGTCATGCCCGGTCGGTTAAAAATAAAGCCCTATATTGGCTGGAATGCTTTCTTACCGTGCCCTATGACTGTACCCAGTTTGTCAGCCAGTCCCAGGCCGACAAAAGAAACAGTGAAAACCAGGCCCCCCCCTGAACGCACTGGTCGAGGCTGGCGATCCTGAGGTCAGACAGGATAACGTTATGCAGGGATTCGGGAATGGCACCGTGCCGGCTCATATCTATACGCTGACTGATAAAGAAAAAAGCAGCCGTCTCTCTGAAGACAGCCCGTTTCTTTGCATAGGTAAATACCATGTTGATGAAGTCACAGGCTATACCGAACCTGGTAATGGCGGCGGCACAACGGTTTCTAAAGCTGATTATACGTTCATTCCGACTGACGTTCCTGACTGGGCAAAAGCAGAAGGCGTGCGCAGTGCTTACCCTTCGATTGAGCAGTCACTCAGCGAGAAACAAACCGGGAAGGCTGTGCTTGTGCTAAAAAACGATGGCTGGTCAGCTGAGGCGGTTTCAGGCTCAAATCGCTGGTAATTCCTTACAGGCCAGACTTTATCCTGCAGGGTTTGCTAACTAACCTGCGGCCGTAACTGCTGTGCACTGGCGTAAAGATTTATCCCGGCTGCGCTTATGTTCGTCCGGACGCAGCCGATAATCAATATGTGCCTCACCAGGGTACATATAACCGATACTGCAACTGATTGTGCTTATGGCTCCCTCCAGGAGCCATTTTTTTTATCCAGGTCAGTCTGCCCTGAGAATCTGATCATCTTGAGAAGAGCGTCGCCACTTCTGGTGTACCGCTAAATCCCCACTACACTGTCTGCACAATTTCAGCATACAAGAGCACATATGAAATATCTGGCATCAGGCGTTATATTGATGGCGTTGAGTCACACAGCTGCAGCGATTGCACCCTCTCCGTTCTGGCCATCCTGTGACATCAGCGTGCAGCATGCTATCAGGGCTAACAATGGCAGCAGCGACAGTGACCCGCTGTTGTCGCATATTTCACTGCGCGTCAATGTGATTCAGGCCGATGCCGGGACTGCCCGCAAGGCAGGAAAACTTTCAGAATCGCAGACGGAAATGATCTGGCATCATGCTGACCGTATCCGTGCGGACGCCGCGCACTACGCGCGTGAGCTGGGCTTTCTCAGTGCTGCTGAACGCACCAGTTTTGACAGAGAGCTCGATGAGGTCGCCGGACGGCTTTGTGCCCGAATTCTTCAGCCCGTCAGGGGATAATGTCAGCTCACGCTCAATACCAGTTTTGTTTTTACAACTTCAGCACCCGCTCGCATGACTAATGAGCGGCCTTTGCTTGATCCGCTTTTAAACCGTTCAGGCTGGCACTGGGTATAGGTGGGAAGCGCAGATCCGACTATGCACTACTTTCACGCGGAGGGCTCCCATGAAGCGGGAATATACTCCGCGCCTATTTTACTCCCATCCGAACAGTTGCCTCCGCGGTTCAGCACGGTCATCCGTTCATTAACAGCCGCTCCGATGCCCGCCTGCTCATCCGCCACTGATGTGGCCTGATATGTGAATAAAATTTTCTCCGGGCGTGTAATATTCCTGAAGGTGCGGAAGACCTGCGCGTCGCGATACAGTTTTGAATGCTATACCGGGTGCGTGCTCGGGGAAGCTACGCGAGTAACCGGGGAATGCGCCAGCTGAGGTTATGCCTACAGGAAAACATCATCATTCTCTTCTCACAGTGACAGTCACTCTTGTTCACCATGTACATACGGAATAGTGCTCCCGGTAATCGTTCAACAAAATGTGCTGGCGTGAAAGGTGAACTAGAGGGCCATAAGCTGTCAGTCAGTATCTAAGATCGTCCTCAGGAAGGGAACGGGCTCAATCTGTTTTACGTGATGGTAGCTAATCGCCACATTAAGTCAGATACAAAGAAGGGGTTGACCTGAACGGACATTATGCTCTGTAACTGGATAATGACACCCAATGGTATAAGAAGCCGTCCTTAATAATTCACTGCGCCTCCATGCCGCTGACGCGGCATTCAGGGGTAAGCCACGCGCTGCTCGCCTGCCTTATATCATTCTAAGAGCAACTCCTCTGGTTAAAACGTTGTGGCTGATTTTCTTGTGACAGGCTTTTAGTTAAGCGGTGTTACTCAGGTCACGTTTCGTTTTTTTCACGGCACTGCAGGACATACAGGGTTCAACTTATGAAATTTTTTCCATATCCCAGTCAGTTTTACACGGACCTGAAGCGTAACAAATCCTGGTAATTTAAAATTAAGTACTAAATTTTCTGGAGCTGACTATGAACATTAAGTTCGGAATTTTAAAATTCATTTTGGGCAATATTGTCCTGAACCTGTTCTTTTTTCAGCGGCTTCTGCTTCTCGTTAAACGATCAGAGCTTCACTCGTGTCGCTGAACTCTGTTCGCTTTATAATGCAACCAATACTGATCTTAAATCTTTCAAAGCCGTAGGAGGCAAGCTGATTATCTGGCACGGCCTAGCCGATGACTCAATTTCTCCGGCGGGTACTATCGCATATTTTAAAGGCGTTCAGAAATTCATGGGGGTGGATAAGGTTGACAGCTTTATGCGTCTTTTTCTGCTGCCGGGCTTAGCGCACTGCGGGAACGGATAGGGACCCGATCAGGTTGACCTTCTGTCGGCCCTGATGAACTGGGCTGAACAGGGCGAGGCACCAGCTATGCTTCTAACTGGTAAAACAGCCCCCCAGGAAATGCACCTACGCAGGGAATGAAAATACAGTCTTCGCAAGAAGAAAAGGGCGAAACGTCCTCAGCGGAGGATCCTTCGGTGCAGTTCCACGGTATACAGAAACCCAGCATACCTTTCGCAGTTGTTGCGGCTAAGGTTGTGTACACCCGTCCGGTTTTCCCTTACCCCTACATTGATAAAAATAACGGTATAGGGGACATACGAGCTCCAGAAAACTATCGCGCTATTAAGCCAGAAGCTTATGACAGGATGCATCTGGACAGCCCCAACCGTAGCGTATTGGGCCCGGACAACCAGAAAAATTACACCGTAAAATCTGGTCAGTTAACTTTAATTTAACAATAAAAGGAATGCGCTGCAGTAAGCAGTGCTGCACAGAATATATTCGTCTCTGTCAGGTCATGTTTAAATAATTCAGTAATGATCTGACAGTTCATTATTCCTCTCTCTGGTTTAAAGAGAATGCCTGAGCAAGCTCCAGCCCACATTTTACATGTTCATACATCTACACAGAAAGTTCTTTGTCCGTCTCGGAAAGGACACTTTTATATCAACATCTTGACGCCTGAAGGCAAAGTAAATTTCTTTATGGCTGCGCTTATGTCTAGACGTAAGATGCCGATAATTATTATGTGCCACACCAGGTACGTGATTAACGAATCCACTGCATTATTTTGGCTCCCATACGGGAGCCATTTTTTTGCCCCCGCTTTGCGGCAGGCTTGCGATATTACACGGCTGATGCATGCATAAAGCAAGCACGCTCAAGCTGGAGCCTGCACTTTGCGCAGTAAATATTGGATGATTTTCTGTTGTTAAACCCGCTGAAAATGGCGTTTTTTTTCATTTCAAACAAAAAGCTGAGGTGCTGAAGTGCTGTTATGTCTGATGCGACATAATTGCTATGTCGCCATAATTTTTTTCCGTCCGCTTTTACTGACAGCGGACCTCTAGTTCAGTGAGCTCGTGCGCTTCGTGCCAATATTGGAAC
This sequence comes from Pantoea sp. BL1, assembly GCF_000963985.1. NCBI lineage: Bacteria > Pseudomonadati > Pseudomonadota > Gammaproteobacteria > Enterobacterales > Erwiniaceae > Pantoea > Pantoea sp. BL1. Next base: position 14,477 of record NZ_JZRH01000073.1, read on the forward strand.
TCTGCCAGACTGTGCCTTAGGGATGATGCGATACCTGCGTGCCGCCACTGAGCCCAATCCCTGGACCGGTGAAAAAGTAAGCCGGAAGAGGATATTCAGTCACGTGAAAGCGTCGAGAACCGCTAGGAATAATCTTATTCATCCACTTCATGTTGCCGTAATGGCAGCAGCAGTCTTTTCTTAAAATACTGCTGAGACACAGCAGGTTCAGCGGAGAAAGAATGCAATGAGCCCCGTGCGCTGTCGGCGCTGCTATGCACCTCTGACCACAGAGGATCGTTATTACTTTATCAGCCACTGTGAGACCTGCAACACGGACATACGGCATCAGACATGTGAGGCACACACACCCGTAAAGTCCCCGATATATGTAATGAGAAGCGTTTTCTTCTTATTACGCCGTTACCGCCATATCCGAATGGCCAGACGGTGAACTCATGGCGGGAAAGTAATCCTGCCTTCCAATGATTTTTAAGGAGCCGAAATGATTCGGATATTAAGAAAATCCGCATCCCTGCGTAATTTTTATTTTCGGAATGTTGATGAATAATGATTGATGAATTACATTAGACCCCTCATCATTTTGATATAAGACCAGCTTGCCATTCGTCTAATAAACTTTTTTGGGCAGGTGAACTTCCTGCCCTCCCAATCAAGAGTAAACCACTGGAAATCGTCATCCTTTATCTTTTCGATCAAACTTAAAGCCTGCTCTGGCGTCCTTAAGGCATAAGCCTTCATCACGCCTTCACGGGTACACAAATCAATGTGAACCATATGTCCCCCCGGGTGAAAAAAACCGCAAATTCATATTATTTTAATAAAGCAGTTATTATAGGCTTATTTTCTTATGGTGCGTTAAATGTTTTCGTAATAATTACGTAAAATGCCCGCCCTAAGAATTTGTTTAAAATGACTGATTATATTTGCGTTAATTAAATAAGAATTCTGATGGAAAAAATCCTAATCTTAAGTTAATTGGATTTAATCGCGTTAAATCAGGTTAGTGCATAAGATCATGCTGCATGCTCATCAGAGTAATGCCTCCTCGCCATCTGATTATCGCATCAACTAGCTTGATGACCGCCACTACAATTTTCAGTAAGCTAATAATAAGGAGCTCTGCCTAGGCCAGTATGCTCATATGCATAAAATCGAAACGGAAGAAATGCGGATGAAAGACTTAGAAGAAGAACTGACAGAATCTACATATTGGGAAGCATGCCGGATTACAGGCATGATCTGCCTGAATCTGGCCGACCGCGGCCAACAGACCGATCGTGAACGAATAATACAAGAGCTAGTCACGCTCGTTAAAGCGTGTATTAAAGAAAATGAGGTCTGTAATCCCTCACTGATTTTCGCGATTGAACAACTAAGAGGTGACACCCCAGACGGAGTGAGACTTCACAGCTGAGCCGGGTGCAGGCTCTGGATGGTTCACTGAGAAAGTGCGGACTGATTACGCTGCACACCAACCGGCAAGACGGGATGGTGTCCTCTCCTGCGCAGGATAATTTGTTTCTGATCCGCTGACTGGCCATCGCTGAAATGCAGCGCCGTTTTCCCCGGGAGCTTGCCAGCGACAACAGCTGGCTGCTGAAAGAAGGGCGGGAAAAGGGATTGCGCGCCGACCTGCCCAACAAGCTAGCCTACCTGTGGCGCGCCGGTAACTGCAACCTGCAGAGGCAGAATGACCTGTTCCGGCTACAGCACGCCCTGCACACGATAAAGCTGACCGGGTAGATTTATATGGTGCTTGCAGAGAGCGAATGTAGCGGCCGTCGGCTTTGACGAGCACGGCCGCCAGCGCATCCCCCTGCACGCAGCTCGATAAGCTGCAGCAGCGATCGGGCTGGTGCCGGGAACTGGGCAGAAGTGTGGATGAACATCTGCACCTGCTCTTTGCAGACGAATTCCGGACAGCGTGAGGCCGTAACAGCAATGGTCACGGACTTTACATACGACAGTGAATATCCACGCCAGCCCAGGGTTTTAGAGCGGTCGGCCGATTACACCTGCGTAAGCAGAATAATAAATTGTTTATTTTCATTCCCTAAATTGGGAGCCGCCCGGCGGCACCCCACTTTTTTGGATGGCGGCCACGTGAGTGAGCGGATGGACAAGAATCACGGCATGAACAGGCATGAATTCGCAGCGCAGGCTACGATCCGACCAGCGGCATGCTGGAGCTGGAGTACCGGAACGGCGCGTACAGTCGCTGGCTCGCAGTACCGGTAGAGGTGTATCAGGCGTTCTGCGTCGCCGCTGACGCATTTTTCAGAAGAAGCATCCAGTTACGCTATATTTTTCTTCGGGGCAGCCTCAGCCCGCGGTGCGGCGCCTAACGCCATCATCTGGGCACACGCACCATAATCCTCGGCGCCCTGCTGCCAGCGGCGCACCGGAGTCTTACGTTTAGCGCGCGCAGGGTACCCGCTCCGGCGTGGTCTCCTGCACGCGGGTCCAAAACGCGCGCCCTACGTGCTGTGTCACAGTGCAACCCGCTTTTCATTATTTTACGGGCGACGTTTTCATTCCATCTACAGATGAGCGAAAAGGCGCCGCGAATATTGTCGCGTGACGTCATGATATTTAATTCGTGAAACGCATTCATACTCTCTTGTGCCTGATACTTAACAAGCATCGTCATACTCAGAGGATTCATAATTGATTTACTTTTATTTATTATGCAAATAATGAAAATCCATTTATATAAATAAAACACAAACAATTGAATAAATTACACTCAATTAATCCAGTGGCTGATATTGAAAAAATACGCATTAATAATAGAGTCTCTATCGAGCGTTCCGGTTATTCATGGTGCAGAGGTCTCCGTTATGGCCGACTTTTTGCCCTGAGGGACGGCGCTTGAATTGATAGTGCAGTTGACCGGCCGCGCGCGGCAGAAAACCGACTTGGCGACGTATAACATTACCAGCCGTCCGGTGGTGTAAGCGTTGTCAGAAGCCGTCACGCGGGGAGTAAAGGTCAGGCTGGTCGCCGATGAGAATAAAAGTCGTGACCGCTGGTCTCTGGTGGGAAAGGTGGCGTGGACGTGCGCCTTAACGGCATGTACAGCATTGTGCACAATAAGTTTATTGTGACAGATGACAGCGCGGTGCAAACCGACTCATTTAATTATATGTCTTCTGCCGAAAAAAGAAATTCGGAGGACGCGCTGGTCATTCAGGATGAACCCGGTATCGCCCGTCCGTATCAGGCAGAATTTAATCGGCTTTGAAAAGAATCTGCGCCAGTGATCTGTACGCGGACTGAATGAAATGAATTAACAGGCGAGGAAAAATAATATGACAACGTATGAAAAAGCATTATTCCTGACGGCCGGTATTGTCTCCGGTATCTATTCTTTCATTCTGTCCGCTTACTGCGGTGGAAGCAGGACTGGCCCGCTGGCCGCGATGGCTTATCGCGGGCTTGCCGGAGACGTTCAGCCTTAAGTGCTGCTCTCTCCCTGTATGCGGGACTAACGCTACTTATTTTTATGACATGCGTGACAAATATCACATTTTTGCCAGGCTTAATTCACTCACCAAAAAGGAGACACAGATGAACTCATTCACTAATAAAACACTCATCACACAGGAATATCCGAAGCCACCGTTTAAAAAACAGCATCAGCCTGTTCCTGGCCTGGCGAGTAAAATGGAACCGCGCCCCGACCACGGTGAAACCAGTTACCGGGGCACTGGACGCCTTACCGGTCGTAAGGCGCTGATTACGGGTGGGGATTCAGGTATTGGCCGTGCCGTTGCTATAGCTTATGCGCGTGAAGGCGCCGATGTCGCGATTAATTATCTGCCAGATGAAGAGCAGGATGCCGCAGAAGTAGTGAAATTAATCGAAGCGGAAGGGCGAAAAGCCGTTGCCATACCCGGCGATATTCGTTCGGAAGAATTTTGTCAGCAACTGGTCAACGAAGCTGCCACTCAATTAGATGGTCTGGATATTCTGGTAAATAATGCCGGGCGCCAGCAGTTTAATGAATCCATTCGTACGCTCTCTACGGAAGATTTTGACGCTACATTTAAGACCAACGTTTATGCAATGTTCTGGATAACCAAAGCGGCGCTAGAATACCTGCCTGCCGGTTCATCCATCATCAATACCACATCAGTACAGGCCTACGAACCGAGCGCCATTTTACTGGACTACGCTCAGACAAAAGCTTCGATAGCTGCTTTCACCAAAGCCCTCGCGAAACAACTGGGCGAGCAGCAAATCCGCGTTAACGCTGTCGCACCAGGACCTTACTGGACGCCTCTGCAGGTCTGCGGCGGCCAGCCACAGGAAAAAGTTGAGCAGTTTGGTGCCACCGCCCCGCTGGGCCGTCCTGGTCAGCCGGCAGAAATTGCGCCTCTCTATGTCACCTTCGCCGAAACCACCAACAGCTTTACCTCCGGTCAGGTTTGGTGCTCAGATGGCGGCACCGGCACGGTCTGAGTGTGAGCAGGATTTTTGAAGAACGTGGCCGAAAGCGGCCACGTTGTCGTCTCAGCATCCAGGGAAGAGCAATGAACAATCAGATACTACGGTCGCCGATGCGCCGGGATGGATTTGCCCGTCTTGGGGACTATGCGGCCATTGGTGAAGGTCGGTCTGTGGCACTTATTGCCCCGGATGGGGCCATTGACTGGTGGTGTGCGCCAAACCTTGATTCACCACCCTTGTTTGACCGCCTGCTGGATCCCGAAATCGGCGGTTTTTTCCAGATTGAACCTATCGAGGATTATCGTACGGAACGGGCCTACCGCCCTGACAGCAACGTCTTAGAAACACGGTTTATTACGCAGTATGGCAGCGTACTCATTACTGAGTCGATTAACAGTACGCTTGCCGGTCGTCTTCCCTGGAGCGAGCTGGCAAGACGTATCGAAGGGGATGAGGGCGAAGTTGAACTGTGCCTTACGTTACGCTTCGGCACCGCAGCCGAAACACGCTCACCGTGGTGGAATAACACCGAACAGGGAGACGTTTATCATCTTGCCGACCTGATGGCGATGCTCCGCACGACTGAAGACTGGCTGATCGCTGAGCGCGGCGATGGGATAATACGCGCAACGCTTCGCACCCGACCTGAAAGTCACTCGCTGGTCGCCCTGCTGGTGACGGAGCGCGAGCCGCTGGCTGTGCCTGATTTGAAAGCCATTGATGCCCGTATTGAAACCAGCCATACGGCGTGGCGCGACTGGACGCACAGCCTGAGCTACGCAGGCCGTTATGCGGATCACGTGAGACGCTCTGCACTGTCACTTAAATTTCTATGGTATTCACCAACCGGCGCGCTGGCCGCGGCGGCGACTACCTCACTGCCCGAGGGCATTGGCGGTGAGAAGAATTATGACTATCGCTACGCATGGGTGCGCGACGCCTGCCTGATTATCAAATCGTTCGTTTTCCTGGGCGCGTTGGAAGACTGTAAAGCCGCTTTTTCATGGTTATCGAAAACCATCATACGCCACGGCACCCGGCTTCGCGCGTGTTACACGCTGGAAGGAGGTATAGTGCCTGCAGAAAGTTACCCCCCCTTACGCGGTTATCAGCATTCTCTTCCTGTTCGTATCGGCAACAATGCACGCGATCAGGTTCAGCTGAGCATGTACGGCGACATGCTGGCCACGGCAGAACTCTTCATACGTGCAGGCCACATCCTGGATCTTGAAACTTCGCGCATGCTGGGAAAGCTGGCGAACTACTGTGCCGATCAGTGGCGTCAGAAAGACAGCGGGATCTGGGAGTTGCCTGATGAACAGCATTATACCCATTCCAAAATGGCCTGCTGGCAGGCGCTCGACAGCGCAGTTTCCCTAGCAAAAGCTAAACACATTGAACCCACCTGGGTTAAGCGCTGGGAGCGGGAGCGGGATCGCATCAGTGAATGGATCGAACAGCACTGCTGGTCAGAGCAAAAGCAGGCTTACCTCTTCTATCCTCACGCTGACGATAAGCTCGATGCCGCTTTGGCGCTGGTACATCATTATGGCAACACGGTTAAACCGGAACGCATGCTTGCCACTTATCGCGCCATCCGGGAGGATTTAGGCCACGGCAGCGCGATGCTATATCGTTACAGCGGCGTTGAGCAGGAAGAAAGCACTTTTATTGCCTGCTCTTTCTGGCTGGTCGAGGCGCTGGCGGCCATGGGAGACACCAGGGTAGCCGAAGAGGCAATGGAAGAGATCCTGGATAAGCTCTGCCAGCGCGGGAACGTCGAAACCTTCAACGAAATGTTTGATGTCCGCAGCGGCGAGTGGCGCGGCAATATGCCGCAGGGATTAAGTCATCTGGCCCTCATATGTGCGTCGCAGGCACTGACTGACCACGCTTAAATTCTTTCTAAAGGTAAGGTGCCGACTTTACTTTTAAGACCGGCAGCCCTAGCTACTCGCTTCAAAAAGGATACAACAGATGATCCGCGGAATTGAACACATTGGCATTACCGTTTCTGATTTAAAGCAAGCAGAGCATTTCTTCACCGGTGCACTCGATGCATCTGTGCTCTATCGTATCGTTCCGCCCGCTGAAGAAGATAAATTTGTTCCGGGTAAAAAAATGGCTCCTCTCAATGGATTCCCTGCAGAACTCAGGCTGACCGGGCTGTCCATGCTGCGGCTGAATAATGGGTGCAATGTTGAGTTATTTCAGACAGAGCCTACGGCAAAAGATCGTTCCGCTCATCCGGGCTTGCCGGGAATCAACCACTTCTCCGTATATGTGGATGACATTTATCAGGCTGCGAAAAGAATGCGGGCGCATGGCGCTGAAATGCTCGAAGGCCCTTCAGAATGCTTTGCTCAGGAGGAAGGGGTGGGCAATCAGACATGGTTTGGGATGACACCTTTTGGCGTACTTATTGAGCTCATCACACTTCCTTCAGACATTGATTACGATGCTGAAGCCACCCAAAAGCGGTGGATACCTGAAGCCTGAATTTATTTCGCTTGCGCGTATTAACGCTCTGACGCTTATAGTACGAAAAATCCCGTCGCACACTCCGAAAGGTAAATGCTGAGTCGGAAGTGAGCTGGCCAATCCTCAGGAAAAATCCGGAAATGGGATGTTTAGCAGGAAAATTACCACCTGTGAGCCATACTATTAAGCATTAAGTTCTAAACCCGGGTTATTTAACAGCAGCTTTGAATTACTTAAGGAGATCAATATGAACGAAGATCGCATTAGCGGAAACTGCAAGCAGTTCAAAGGCAAAGTAAAAGAACAGTGGGGCAAGCTTACTGATGACGATATAGACGTGGCTGAGGGTAAACGAGACCAACTGGTCGGCCGGATCCAGGAGCGCTACGGCTACGGTAAGGAGCAGGCAGAAAAAGAGTTCAAGACCTGGGAAGACTCCAATCACTACAAGTGGTAGCGACTCAGACTAAATCAGATAACCGGCACTGTGCCGGTTTTTTAATAAAAGACTCCAGCACGCGCACATACACTTGGTAGTGACCAACATGAATAATATGAAGCTTATAGCTCTCTGGCCCACTTCAAGCCCGTACACCTCATGACTTCCGCCGGATACAATCCACTCATGAATACCTTCCAATACTAATTAGATTCCTGCCGAAACCTGAACTGATGCCAGTTAAGGTGACGCAAGGCCATGTTCAGCCTGACAGATGATTGTCCATAAAATCAACCATGGCACCGGCGTGCGCATCCACGTGGCGGATATAGCGCATAACCGTCTCCGGCTTTTTCCAGGTTCCTTCCTGCATGATCTGCGCAGTACTGTAATTCTTCATGGCCATATCGACCGCTGCGCCAACGCGCGTACTGTGTCCGGTCCAGCCCCGGTACCGCCCTTTATTGGCTCTCACCTCACCCGGAGATCCGGCAGCGCGCCACGCCCGGCCGAAAATATCCTCAATGGCGCGGGTTGAGAGGGGGTTACCGGTACTGACGGCGGCCTGGTTTGAGCGATGCACCGGACCGAAGATGTAGGCGTCCGGCTCGGAGATCAGCCCGGACTGAGTCAGCCACTCCGTCAGGCGAGTCGTTGAAAGCTCGCCGAGCGCCTTGATGAGTCCTCCGGTCTGCACGATCGTTTTCGTCCAAGCCACGTCAAGAATGATGCGCCCGTCGGATGCCCGGGTTACGTCACGGACCCTCAGCCTGCCGAGCTCGCTGATGCGCAGCAGGGTTGCGTAAGCCACGTGCAGGAATGCCAGATCGCGCGTCTTCATAAGACGATCGGAACCAGACCAAGCAGTATCCAGCTTCAGCAGGTCAGTTATACGAAACGGTATGGCCTGGCCGGCACGTTCGCCCTGAACAACGGCGGTGCGATTGATGCGCTTGACCGCGCGAAAAACCAGCGGCGAGGTATTAGGCGGCACCAGTCCGGCGTTACGGTGTAACATTGAGATGAGCGCAGCATGCGTTGATACCGTAGAGGAGGCTCGACCGCTGGCCTGCAGAAATAGAAGGTAGTCGCGCAGGCAGGCGGAGGACATGGGCAGAAAAGTGCGGCCGTATTCTTCAGCCCACTTTGCACAGATCCGCATCACGCTGAGCAACTGGCGCCACGTGTTATCAGAGAAAGCTTCCCGATCCTGCACGAACTCGCGCAGACGGTGGGCAATGTCGCCATCGGAAGCCAAAATCAGTGCGGAAGCAGGGTGTTTATCGTTCATATCGTCCGGTTTATCAGCCGTCTTCGTGGAGGCGCTGCTATGTGAATTCTGAGATACGCCCAAGGCTGTTACCCTGCAGAATTCACGTAGCGCTGCCGTGTAAATCACCAGATCCGCACAGTGCAGCCATGCTCAGGGCTCGATCGCGACGGAGATCCCCATCATACCCGGATTCTTTGACGGATCCTAACTTCATATAATGTCTATTATATGAAGTTAAGGTTTATCCATAATGATCGAGTTATTGACAGATGCGCATTCGGTGAGATGCCGTCAACGAAAATAATTATTTATAATGAGCGGCACTTAGCGGAAGTAACTACAAATTACAGGCTAATTCCGCAAAAAATAAATGAGATCTCCGCGCAGAAAATCAGGACATCGTCAGATGAAAGCACTATATGATGAGGTGTGTGATAAATAGGGCCACTACATGATGGGGCAAGGGCGGGGCGGGGCGGGGAGGCGTGTGCGGAAGAATGATGCTTTCTCCGCACGCTGTAACGCGTGTCATGCAGGAGGCGACACGCGTTACAC
>NZ_JZRH01000074.1:0-31433 GCF_000963985.1 Pantoea sp. BL1
GGAACTGCCAGGCATCAATTAAGTGAAGAAACCCTGAACGCAAGTTCAGGGTTTTTTTACGTCTGAAGATTGGCGAAATCAGGGCTAAAAGCCACGAAAACATCCCACCCGTGACTAACTGATCGGGTAAACTACGGCCAGATAAATCAGTAAAGGCCGTGAAATGTCCAGCCCCCACACTTCTCTAAAAGTTTTCAACACACTGGGTCTCGAAGTCAGTGCACAAGCGCTGTATATCGCAGACACACCCGAAGCCATCATTAGCGCATGGCAAGCAACTCAACAGGCGAATCAACCTTTCATCGTACTAGGTGAGGGCAGCAATGTGCTATTCCTGGAAGACTTTGATGGTGGCGTGATTATTAACGCCATCAAAGGTATTTCACTTGAGGAAGAGGCTGAATCATGGCATTTGCATATCGGTGCAGGTGAGAACTGGCACGAGCTGGTTGAGCATACTTTAAAGAAAGGTATTACCGGCCTGGAAAATCTTGCATTAATTCCCGGCAAGGCTGGTTCAGCGCCTATCCAGAATATTGGCGCTTATGGTGTTGAATTTAAGGATATTTGCCACTACGTCGATGTGCTGCATCTACCCACACAAAAAATCAGTCGCCTGGATCGAGAAGCGTGTCAGTTTGGTTATCGTGACAGTATCTTTAAGCACGAGATGAAGGACAGTCACGTTATTGTTGCTGTCGGACTCCGTTTGGCAAAGCAATGGAAGCCGGTACTGAATTACGGCGATTTAGCGAAACTGAACCCGGCCACGGTATGCGCATGGGATGTGTTCAATGCCGTCTGCCAAATGCGCCAGAGCAAATTACCCGACCCGCGCGTAACGGGAAATGTAGGCAGTTTTTTCAAAAACCCGCTTATCACACTCGAGTTGGCTAATAAGTTATTAGAAGCATGGCCGGGGATGCCACATTATCCGCAGGCAAATGGTGGCGTCAAATTAGCGGCAGGTTGGTTGATCGATCAGTGTCATTTAAAAGGATATCAGGTAGGTGGCGCTGCGGTACACCGTCAACAAGCGCTGGTGTTGATCAATGAAAACCATGCGACGCCAAAGGATATCGTTGCTTTAGCGCACGAGGTACGAAACCACGTGGCTGAGAAATTCAATGTTTGGCTCGAGCCAGAGGTACGCTTCATTGGTGCTCAAGGTGAACGTAACGCCGTTGAGGTCATTTCATGAAAGATAATAGTGTTCCGCTGAAATTAGTTGCGCTGCTGGCTGATGGAGAATTCCATTCAGGTGAGCAGTTGGGTGAAGCATTGGGTATGAGCCGTGCAGCCATCAATAAGCATATCCAAACTCTGAAGAGCTGGGGTCTGGATGTCTACACCGTCACAGGTAAAGGTTACAGCCTGCCTGCACCTATTCAGCTACTGAATGAAGCCGATATTCTTTCGCATCTGCATCAGCAGGATTTAGATGTCATCCCTGTGATTGATTCTACCAATCAGTATTTACTGGATCGCATGGATCAGTTGCCTTCGGGTCATGCCTGTATTGCAGAGTATCAGCAAGCCGGTCGTGGCCGCCGTGGCAGAAAGTGGTTCTCTCCTTTTGGCTCTAATCTCTATCTGTCGATGTACTGGCGACTTGAGCAAGGTCCCGCTGCAGCAATGGGACTCAGCCTGGTGATTGGTATCGTGATGGCCGAGGTGATTCAGTCATTGGGTGTACCTGATGTGCGTGTCAAATGGCCCAATGATCTTTACCTGAACGATCGTAAATTGGCCGGGATTCTGGTTGAATTAACCGGCAAAACAGGCGATGCGGCGCAAATTGTCATGGGGGCAGGCGTCAATCTGGTGATGCGCTCAGAAGGAGCCTCTGAAATTAATCAGGGATGGATTAATTTGCAGGAAGCCGGTGTAGAAATTAATCGTAATGAGCTGGCTGCAAAAATCATTAATAGTCTGCGTGAAGCACTGCCGATTTTCGAGCGAGATGGATTGGCACCGTTTGTAGAGCGCTGGGATGCTCTGGACAACTTTATCAATCGCCCGGTTAAGTTGCTGATTGGCGATAGAGAAGTTCATGGTATTGCACGTGGTATTGATAAGCAGGGTGGTTTATTACTGGAGCAAGAAGGCGAAGTGAAATCCTGGGTTGGTGGTGAGATCTCGCTGCGTCCTGGTCATTAATTTGCATTGACCTGAAAAATTAAACGCCCTCGGAAAGAAGGGCGTTTAAATATCAAAAGTTATTTTCTCAAGCGAACACTTTGCACGGCATGATCTGCAGATTTGGTCATGATGAGACTGGCGCGCTCTCGAGTTGGAAGAATGTTTTCATTGAGATTCAGCCAGTTAATCTCTTTCCATAAACCACGAGCAATATTTTCCGCCTCATCTTTGGGTAGCTGAGAATAATGATGGAAATAAGAATCTGGATCGCTGAAGGCACCTTCGCGGAATTTTAAGAAACGATTAACATACCAGCGTTCTAATAATGCTTCAGGTGCATCGACATAAATTGAGAAGTCGACAAAATCAGAAACAAATACATGATGCGGATCGTGGGGATAATCCATCCCGCTTTGAAGCACATTTAAGCCTTCCAAAATCAAAATATCAGGCTGTTGTACCACCTTATCGCCATCAGGGATCACATCATAAATAAGGTGTGAATAAACTGGCGCAGTGACCTGACTCGCGCCTGATTTCAAATCGGATACAAAATTCACCAGACGATGCATATCGTAAGATTGCGGGAAGCCTTTCTTCTTCATTAGCCCCCGTTCTTTCAACACTGCATTGGGGTGTAAAAAGCCGTCAGTTGTAATCAACTCGACTTTACGATGTTCTGGCCAGCGACTGAGCAGCGCCTGCAACACACGCGCGGTTGTACTTTTACCTACAGCAACACTGCCGGCAATACTGATGATATAGGGAATCTTTTGCCCGTTAGTGCCAAGGAACTGCTCCAGCACGGCCTGACGGCGCAGATTAGAACTGATATAGAAGTTAAGCAGACGTGAGAGCGGCAAATAGATTTCAGCAACCTCTTCTAAGGAGAGATCTTCATTGATACCGCGTAGTCGTTCAATTTCGCCTTCAGCGAGCGTCATTGGCACTGAGTCGCGCAGGGCGGCCCATTGCTGACGGTCAAACTGCAAATAGGGTGTAGTGAGTGGTGTCGTTTTTTTACTCATAAGTATGCATCTGACCGCAAATCCCGGCTCATCAACACCTTGTAGCGTCTGGCATACAATGATGCGTCGAGCTCAGTTGCACGTCATAGGGGGTAAGTAACGAGAACAATGGGCTGGAGGGTAACACCAGTGTCACTTTAAAAAGAAGCAAATTGATAAACCTGAGCACGCTTTCGTAAGCGTGCCCGCATTTTTATTATTGCTTAGTCGCTTGTTACAATCGATTTTGCTGTAGCGCCGCGTAAAATCTTTTTAGATTATCCCTCGCTAACAACGTTGAGCCGTCTTCAGGCAATCGATAATGCTTCCCTCTTTACACGCCGACAGTTGCATCCGTTAACGAACAATCCCATCTTGCAATGTGTTAGTTGAAAAAATGTTCAATCAAACCCGATCCAATAAAAAAGTTGCGCACTTTTAAATGAAAAATGGCGTTGTGCTTCTGGAGTGCGACGACCAAACCACGATAAGCATCTGTAAATCACTTAGCGCAGTGGCGTAAAAACACACGGCATTTGGACGAAAATACTGCAAATGATGAGCGGTTTGCGATGTTTTGCACAAATAGTAGGCGATAGAACAATTTTGATAATTTTTTTGTTGCATCCTGGGCGCGGTCTTCCTAGAATGCGCTCCACTTGATGCCGGCTTAGCTCAGTTGGTAGAGCAACTGACTTGTAATCAGTAGGTCACCAGTTCGATTCCGGTAGCCGGCACCATCAAGTAGGTGGGATTCCCGAGCGGCCAAAGGGAGCAGACTGTAAATCTGCCGTCACAGACTTCGAAGGTTCGAATCCTTCTCCCACCACCATCTCAACCACTTGGTTGAGCGTCAGATAAAATCATTATCTGGCGGGTGAGTTCATCTCTCTCACCTTCGAATTCAGATTGCGGATTTTCGCAATCAAAGTCAGCCAGAAACTCTGGCAGGCTCGAATAATAGAAGGTCTTCTTTTATTATTCATAAGCTACAGAAAGAACAGGTAGCCGAGTTCCAGGATGCGGGCATCGTATAATGGCTATTACCTCAGCCTTCCAAGCTGATGATGCGGGTTCGATTCCCGCTGCCCGCTCCAGATGTGCTGATATGGCTCAGTTGGTAGAGCGCACCCTTGGTAAGGGTGAGGTCCCCAGTTCGACTCTGGGTATCAGCACCACTTCCTTTATCTCTCTCCTGATTCTCTCTCTGTAAACCAAACAGTCAGGCATTGCCTGGTTGATATGACGATATCTTCGATATATCCGTGTCTTAGAGGGACTAGCGATGGCTAAAGAGCAATTTCAACGTAACAAACTGCACGTAAACGTGGGCACCATCGGTCACGTTGACCACGGTAAAACCACCCTGACTGCTGCAATCACCACCGTTCTGGCTAAAACCTACGGCGGTAAAGCAAGCAAATTCGATGAGATCGATAAGGCGCCAGAAGAGAAAGCACGTGGTATCACCATCAACACTTCTCACGTTGAATATGAAACCCCGACTCGCCACTATGCGCACGTTGACTGCCCTGGCCACGCCGACTATGTGAAAAACATGATCACCGGTGCTGCGCAGATGGACGGCGCGATCCTGGTTGTTGCTGCGACTGATGGCCCAATGCCACAGACCCGTGAGCACATCCTGCTGGGTCGTCAGGTTGGCGTTCCTTACATCATCGTGTTCCTGAACAAGTGCGACATGGTTGATGACGAAGAGCTGCTGGAACTGGTAGAGATGGAAGTTCGCGATCTGCTGTCAGCATACGACTTCCCAGGCGACGATACGCCAATCATCCGCGGTTCTGCTCTGCAGGCACTGAACGGTGTTGCTGAGTGGGAAGAGAAGATCATTGAACTGGCTGGTCACCTGGATAACTACATCCCAGAGCCAGTACGTGCAATCGACCTGCCGTTCCTGCTGCCAATCGAAGACGTATTCTCAATCTCTGGCCGTGGTACTGTTGTTACCGGTCGTGTTGAGCGCGGTATCGTGAAAGTAGGCGACGAAGTTGAAGTTGTTGGTCTGAAAGACACCGTTAAGTCTACCTGTACCGGCGTTGAAATGTTCCGCAAACTGCTGGACCAGGGTCAGGCAGGCGAGAACTGTGGTGTTCTGCTGCGTGGTATCAAGCGTGAAGATATCGAGCGTGGTCAGGTTCTGGCTAAGCCGGGCACCATCAAGCCACATACCCAGTTCACTTCAGAAGTTTACGTACTGTCTAAAGATGAAGGCGGCCGTCATACTCCGTTCTTCAAAGGCTACCGTCCTCAGTTCTACTTCCGTACTACTGACGTGACCGGTGACGTTCAACTGCCAGAAGGCGTTGAGATGGTAATGCCAGGCGATAACGTAAAAATGACCGTTACCTTGATCAAGCCAATCGCTATGGATCAGGGCCTGCGTTTCGCAATCCGTGAAGGCGGCCGTACTGTTGGTGCGGGTGTTGTTGCTGAAATTATCGCTTAATTGCGATAACATTTGACGCAATGCATATGGAAAGGGCATCATTTGATGCCCTTTTTGCACGCTGTTACATAGAACCTGGCTCATCAGTGATTTTCGATCATAATCATTGCTGAGACAGGCTCTGGTTTACGGCGTCGGATACCGAGTTACGCCCAAAAGCTCATTCGGTTTGGATGCCTCGCTCTGCGGGGCAGAATTGTTTCTGAATTATTGTGGCAGGTTGGTTTATGAGTGCGAATACCGAAGCTCAAGGGAGCGGGCGCGGCCTGGAAGCGATAAAGTGGGTTGCTGTCATCGCGTTGCTGTTAGTCGCCATCGTTGGCAACTATCTCTATCGCGACATTACGCTGCCTCTGCGCGCGCTGGCTGTCGTAGTACTGATCGCTGCGGCGGGCGGCATTGCGTTGCTGACTATTAAAGGCAAGGCGACCGTGGCTTTTGCTCGTGAAGCAAGAACTGAAATGCGTAAGGTCATTTGGCCGACTCGCCAGGAAACATTGCACACCACGTTAATCGTTGCCGCGGTCACTGCCGTGATGTCACTGATTTTGTGGGGGCTGGATGGAATTCTGGTCCGTCTGGTATCGTTTATCACTGGCCTGAGGTTCTGAGATGTCTGAAGCTCCAAAAAAACGCTGGTACGTCGTTCAGGCGTTTTCCGGTTTTGAAGCCCGCGTAGCGAAGTCGCTGCAAGAGCATATCAAACTGCACAACATGGAAGAACTGTTTGGCGAAGTCATGGTGCCGACTGAAGAAGTCGTTGAAATCCGTGGTGGCCAGCGCCGTAAAAGCGAACGTAAGTTCTTCCCTGGCTATGTGCTGGTGCAGATGGTGATGAATGACGCCAGCTGGCACTTAGTGCGTAGCGTACCACGTGTCATGGGCTTCATTGGCGGTACCTCTGACCGTCCTGCGCCGATTAGTGATAAAGAAGTCGATGCGATTATGAACCGCCTGCAGCAGGTGGGTGATAAGCCGCGTCCAAAAACGCTGTTCGAGCCAGGCGAGATGGTACGCGTCAACGACGGTCCATTTGCCGACTTCAACGGTGTGGTCGAAGAAGTGGATTACGAAAAGAGCCGCCTGAAGGTCTCTGTGTCCATCTTTGGCCGTGCAACACCAGTAGAACTCGACTTTGCTCAGGTGGAGAAAGGTTAACCCTTTTGTTCACTTTTTAGCTCTTGCGGAAGGCGCGAAATTTACCTATAATTTCGCGCCTTTTGTTTTTATGCGCTAGCAATAGCGTGTAAATCGTAATCACGGGGAGCCTGTTTTCAGGCGCTATAACCCATTTGAGGAATTATCATGGCTAAGAAAGTACAAGCCTACGTCAAGCTGCAAGTTGCAGCTGGTATGGCGAACCCAAGTCCACCTGTTGGTCCAGCACTGGGTCAGCAGGGTGTTAACATCATGGAATTCTGTAAAGCGTTCAACGCCAAAACAGAATCTCTGGAGAAAGGCCTGCCTACTCCAGTTGTTATCACTGTATACAGCGACCGTTCTTTCACCTTCGTTACCAAGACCCCTCCGGCTGCCGTACTGCTGAAAAAAGCAGCGGGCATCAAGTCTGGTTCTGGTAAGCCGAACAAAGACAAAGTCGGTAAAGTTTCTCGTGCTCAGGTACGTGAAATCGCAGAAACTAAAGCTGCGGACATGACTGGTGCTGACGTAGAAGCGATGACTCGCTCTATCGAAGGTACTGCACGTTCCATGGGCCTGGTAGTAGAGGATTAAGAAATGGCTAAGCTGACCAAGCGCATGAGCGTAATCCGTGACAAAGTTGATGCGACCAAGCAGTACGACATCGCTGAAGCTATTGCTCTGCTGAAAGAACTGGCAACTGCTAAGTTCGTTGAGAGCGTTGACGTTGCTGTTAACCTCGGCATCGATGCACGTAAATCAGATCAGAACGTTCGCGGCGCGACTGTTCTGCCACACGGTACTGGTCGTTCAGTACGTGTTGCTGTATTTACCCAAGGCGCAAACGCAGAAGCTGCTAAAGCAGCTGGCGCTGAGCTGGTAGGTATGGAAGATCTGGCTGACCAGATCAAAAAAGGCGAAATGAACTTTGACGTTGTTATTGCATCTCCAGATGCAATGCGCGTTGTTGGCCAGTTGGGCCAGGTTCTGGGTCCACGCGGCCTGATGCCAAACCCGAAAGTTGGTACTGTAACTCCTAACGTTGCTGAAGCAGTGAAAAACGCTAAAGCTGGTCAGGTTCGTTATCGTAACGACAAAAACGGCATCATCCACACTACCATTGGTAAAGTGGACTTCGACGCTGACAAACTGAAAGAAAACCTGGAATCTCTGCTGGTTGCGCTGAAAAAAGCGAAACCTTCACAGGCTAAAGGCGTGTACATCAAGAAAGTTAGCATCTCTACCACCATGGGCGCCGGCGTTGCCGTTGACCAGGCTGGTCTGAGCGCAGCAGCAAACTAATTGCTGCTTGAAACGGGCGAAAAATTCATCTAGAATCTTACGCCCGTTGTTCTGATTGAGCATTCAATTCAGAACCCAGATTCAAAGTTGCTGAATGTATAAGCCTAAAAGCTCTTATGTTCAGTGGCTTAGGTTGGAGCCAGGCCTTATCCTGGCCTCCGTCCAAGACCGCAGGAGCGGGATTATCTTCGGATAGCTTGCTTAATACCCTGCGTAGACGGTGACAGAACCAAAAAGAATTTTTTCTTCGCTGGATTCTGCTCACCGTGTAATAGCGCTCAGTGCCTTCGGGTAGCTGAGTGAAGTGAGTTCCGGGAAATCTTTCCCGGTCAAATCCAGGAGCAAAAGCTAATGGCATTAAATCTTCAAGGCAAACAAGCGATTGTTGCTGAAGTTAGCGAAGTAGCCAAAGGCGCGCTTTCAGCGGTTGTTGCGGATTCCCGTGGCGTTACCGTTGATAAAATGACCGAACTGCGTAAAGCAGGTCGTGAAGCTGGCGTTTACATGCGTGTTGTTCGCAACACCTTGCTGCGCCGCGTCGTTGAAGGAACTCAGTTTGAGATCCTGAAAGACACGTTTGTTGGTCCGACCCTGATTGCATACTCTATGGAACACCCGGGCGCTGCTGCTCGTCTGTTCAAAGAGTTCGCGAAAGCGAATGCAAAATTTGAGGTCAAAGCTGCAGCCTTTGAAGGTGAGCTGATCACGGCGGCCAATATTGACCGTCTGGCAACTCTGCCGACTTACGAAGAAGCACTGGCACGTCTGATGTCGACCATGAAAGAAGCCGCTGCTGGCAAACTGGTTCGCACTCTGGCTGCTGTACGCGATGCAAAAGAAGCGGCTTAAGCCCATCTTCTTTTCCTTCGTACTTGCTAACGTATAAACTTTTTCTGTTTTTTAGGAACAATCGATATGTCTATCACCAAAGATCAAATTCTGGAAGCAGTAGCAGCTATGTCCGTAATGGAAGTAGTTGAGCTGGTTTCTGCTATGGAAGAAAAATTCGGCGTTTCTGCTGCTGCTGCTGTAGCTGTTGCTGCTGGCCCAGCTGAAGCTGCTGAAGAGAAAACTGAATTCGACGTAATTCTGAAAGCTGCTGGCGCTAACAAAGTTGCCGTAATCAAAGCAGTTCGTACTGCAACTGGTCTGGGCCTGAAAGAAGCTAAAGACCTGGTTGAAGCTACCGGTGTTATCAAAGAAGGCATCAGCAAAGATGACGCAGCTGCTCTGGAAGCACTGCTGAAAGAAGCTGGCGCTGAAGTTGAAGTTAAGTAAGACAACCTTCGGGTTGCAGCCTGAGTAACATCAGGCTGATGGCTGGTGACTTTTGGGTCACCAGCTTTTTTGCGCTTCAGGGGAATGATGGCGTTTCACACTGTTTGTCCATTGTTTCTCTTCAATATCTTTTTCTATCGACGACTTAATATATCGCTTTCCTGTGAGGGTTCCCTGCCTGCACAACGGCGATGAAATGATTTAAGAGTGATAGAAAGATGTATTGCATGGGGTGTTACGCATCGCATGAAAAACAAAATAGTGTTGCATGAACTGTCCCTTCAGGACGGACAGCGTGGTTCGACATGTCAGCTAGCTGAGGAACCCTATGGTTTACTCCTATACCGAGAAAAAACGTATTCGTAAGGATTTTGGTAAACGTCCACAAGTACTGGACATACCTTATCTCCTTTCTATCCAGCTTGACTCGTTCCAGAAGTTTATCGAGCAAGATCCAGAAGGCCAATACGGTCTGGAAGCAGCCTTCCGCTCCGTATTCCCAATCTCAAGCTACAGCGGCAACTCTGAGTTGCAGTATGTCAGCTACCGTTTGGGTGAGCCGGTCTTTGACGTAACTGAATGTCAGATCCGTGGCGTGACCTATTCGGCACCGCTGCGCGTGAAACTGCGTCTGGTGATCTACGAGCGTGAAGCGCCGGAAGGCACCGTAAAAGACATCAAAGAACAAGAAGTGTACATGGGTGAAATTCCACTCATGACCGACAACGGTACCTTTGTTATCAATGGTACTGAGCGTGTTATCGTTTCTCAGCTGCATCGTAGTCCTGGCGTGTTCTTTGACAGCGATAAGGGTAAAACGCACTCTTCCGGTAAAGTGCTTTATAACGCACGTATCATCCCTTACCGCGGTTCATGGCTCGACTTCGAGTTTGACCCGAAAGACAACCTGTTTGTCCGTATTGACCGTCGCCGTAAGCTGCCGGCCAGTATCATTCTGCGCGCACTGCACTACACCACTGAACAAATCCTTGATCTGTTCTTTGACAAAGTCGTGTATGAAATCCGCGATAACAAACTGCAGATGGAACTGGTGCCTGAGCGCCTGCGTGGTGAAACCGCCAGCTTCGATATCGAAGCCAACGGCACGGTCTACGTTGAGAAAGGTCGTCGCATCACTGCGCGTCATATTCGTCAGCTGGAAAAAGACGGTATTCAACACATTGAAGTCCCAGTTGAATACATTGCTGGCAAAGTCGTCGCTAAAGATTACGTTGACCTGAACACCGGTGAGCTGATTGTTCCTGCGAACATGGAACTGTCACTGGATCTGCTGGCTAAACTGAGCCAGTCAGGCCACAAGCGCATCGAAACGCTGTTCACCAACGACTTGGATCACGGCCCGTACATTTCAGAGACCCTGCGTGTTGACCCAACCAACGATCGCCTGAGCGCGCTGGTTGAGATCTACCGTATGATGCGTCCTGGTGAGCCGCCAACGCGCGAAGCTGCAGAGAACCTGTTCGAGAACCTGTTCTTCTCAGAAGATCGTTACGATCTGTCTGCAGTTGGCCGTATGAAGTTCAACCGTTCACTGCTGCGTGATGAAATCGAAGGTTCAGGTATCCTGAGCAAAGACGACATCATCGAAGTGATGAAGAAACTGATCGGCATCCGTAACGGTATTGGCGAAGTCGATGATATCGACCACCTCGGCAACCGTCGTATCCGTTCAGTCGGTGAGATGGCTGAGAACCAGTTCCGTGTGGGTCTGGTGCGTGTTGAGCGTGCTGTTAAAGAGCGTCTGTCTCTGGGCGACCTCGATACCCTGATGCCTCAGGACATGATCAACGCCAAGCCAATCTCGGCGGCGGTGAAAGAGTTCTTCGGTTCAAGCCAGCTGTCCCAGTTTATGGATCAGAACAACCCGTTGTCTGAGATCACGCATAAGCGTCGTATCTCTGCTCTGGGCCCAGGTGGTCTGACGCGTGAGCGTGCAGGCTTCGAAGTGCGTGACGTACACCCAACCCACTACGGTCGTGTGTGCCCAATCGAAACGCCTGAAGGTCCGAACATCGGTCTGATCAACTCCCTTTCTGTTTACGCGCAGACTAACGAATACGGCTTCCTTGAGACTCCGTACCGTCGCGTGGTAGATGGCAAAGTGAGTGATGAAATTCATTACCTCTCTGCAATCGAAGAGGGTAACTACGTTATCGCTCAGGCGAACACCAACCTTGCTGAAGACGGTAGCTTTGTTGACGATCTCGTCACTTGCCGTAGCAAAGGTGAATCAAGCCTGTTCAGCCGTGATCAAGTTGACTACATGGACGTTTCGACCCAACAGGTCGTTTCAGTCGGTGCGTCACTGATTCCATTCCTGGAACACGATGATGCTAACCGCGCCTTGATGGGTGCGAACATGCAACGTCAGGCAGTACCAACCCTGCGCGCTGATAAGCCGCTGGTCGGTACCGGTATGGAACGCGCAGTAGCGGTTGACTCCGGTGTAACTGCCGTAGCGAAACGTGGCGGTTCCGTTCAGTACGTTGATGCTTCTCGTATCGTTATCAAAGTTAACGAAGATGAGATGTATCCGGGCGAAGCGGGTATCGACATCTACAACCTGACCAAGTACACCCGTTCTAACCAGAACACCTGCATCAACCAGATGCCATGTGTGTCCCTGGGTGAGCCAATCGAACGTGGCGACGTGCTGGCAGATGGCCCGTCTACCGATCTCGGTGAACTGGCGCTGGGTCAGAACATGCGCGTGGCGTTCATGCCATGGAACGGTTACAACTTCGAAGACTCCATCCTCGTTTCTGAGCGTGTTGTCCAGGAAGACCGTTTCACCACTATCCACATCCAGGAACTGGCGTGTGTGTCTCGTGACACCAAGCTGGGGCCAGAAGAGATCACCGCTGACATCCCGAACGTGGGTGAAGCTGCGCTCTCCAAACTGGATGAATCCGGTATCGTGTATATCGGTGCGGAAGTGACCGGTGGTGACATTCTGGTCGGTAAAGTGACGCCGAAAGGCGAAACCCAGCTGACGCCAGAAGAGAAACTGCTGCGTGCGATCTTCGGTGAGAAAGCGTCTGACGTTAAAGACTCTTCTCTGCGTGTTCCTAACGGTGTTTCCGGTACGGTTATCGACGTTCAGGTCTTTACTCGCGATGGCGTAGAAAAAGACAAACGTGCGCTGGAAATCGAAGAGATGCAGCTGAAGCAGGCGAAGAAAGACCTGTCTGAAGAACTGCAGATCCTCGAAGCGGGCTTGTTCAGCCGTATTCAGGCTGTACTGATCTCGGGTGGTGTTGAAGCTGAGAAGCTGGACAAACTGCCACGTGAGCGCTGGTTGGAACTGGGCCTGACTGACGAAGAGAAGCAAAACTCTCTCGAGCAGCTGGCTGAGCAGTATGACGAGCTGAAGCACGAGTTTGAGAAGAAACTCGAAGCTAAGCGTCGCAAAATCACTCAGGGCGATGACCTGGCACCAGGCGTGCTGAAAATCGTGAAAGTGTACCTGGCGGTTAAACGTCAGATCCAGCCTGGTGACAAGATGGCAGGTCGTCACGGTAACAAGGGTGTTATCTCTAAGATCAACCCGATCGAAGATATGCCTTACGATGAGAACGGTACGCCGGTCGACATCGTACTGAACCCGCTGGGCGTACCGTCACGTATGAACATCGGTCAGATTCTGGAAACCCACCTGGGGATGGCAGCGAAAGGCATCGGTGAGAAGATCAACGCGATGCTGAAGAAGCAGGAAGAAGTTGCCAAACTGCGTGAGTTCATCCAGCGTGCTTACGATCTGGGCACTGATGTGCGTCAGAAAGTTGATCTGAACACCTTCACTGACGATGAAGTTCTGCGTCTGGCTGAGAACCTGAAAAAAGGTATGCCAATCGCAACGCCAGTGTTCGATGGTGCGAAAGAGAGCGAGATCAAAGAGCTGCTGCAGCTCGGCGGCCTGCCTTCTTCTGGCCAGATCACCCTGTTCGACGGCCGTACCGGTGAGCAGTTCGAGCGTCAGGTAACCGTAGGTTACATGTACATGCTGAAACTGAACCACCTGGTTGACGACAAGATGCACGCACGTTCTACCGGCTCTTACAGCCTCGTTACTCAGCAGCCGCTGGGTGGTAAGGCGCAGTTCGGTGGTCAGCGCTTCGGTGAGATGGAAGTGTGGGCACTGGAAGCATACGGTGCTGCGTATACCCTGCAGGAAATGCTGACTGTTAAGTCTGATGACGTGAATGGCCGTACGAAGATGTATAAAAACATCGTCGATGGCAACCATCAGATGGAACCAGGCATGCCGGAATCCTTCAACGTACTGTTGAAAGAGATTCGCTCGCTGGGTATCAACATCGAGCTGGAAGACGAGTAAGTACTCGCAAGTACTGGTTACGGGACGTGCACTTAAGGTGTGCGTCCCTGAGAGTTCCACTCCGACGGGAGCTAATCCGTGAAAGACTTACTTAAGTTTCTGAAAGCGCAAACTAAGACCGAAGAGTTTGATGCGATCAAGATCGCTCTGGCCTCGCCAGATATGATCCGTTCATGGTCTTTTGGTGAAGTTAAAAAGCCAGAAACCATTAACTACCGTACCTTCAAGCCGGAGCGTGACGGTCTTTTCTGCGCCCGTATCTTTGGGCCGGTAAAAGATTACGAATGCCTGTGCGGTAAGTACAAGCGTTTGAAACATCGCGGCGTGATCTGTGAGAAGTGTGGCGTTGAAGTTACACAGACCAAAGTTCGCCGTGAGCGCATGGGCCACATTGAACTGGCTTCACCGACTGCGCACATTTGGTTCCTGAAATCACTGCCTTCGCGTATCGGCTTACTGCTGGATATGCCACTGCGTGATATCGAGCGCGTACTGTACTTCGAATCATATGTTGTGATCGAAGGCGGTATGACCAACCTGGAAAAACGTCAGATTCTGACTGAAGAGCAGTACCTTGATGCGCTGGAAGAGTTCGGTGACGAATTCGACGCGAAGATGGGTGCGGAAGCTATCCAGGCGCTGCTGAAAAACATGGATCTGGAGCAAGAGTGCGAACAGCTGCGTGAAGAGCTGAACGAAACCAACTCCGAGACCAAACGTAAAAAGCTGACCAAGCGTATCAAGCTGCTGGAAGCGTTCGTTCAGTCTGGTAACAAGCCAGAGTGGATGATCCTGACCGTTCTGCCGGTTCTGCCGCCAGATCTGCGTCCGCTGGTACCGCTGGATGGTGGTCGTTTCGCTACGTCGGATCTGAACGATCTGTACCGTCGCGTTATCAACCGTAACAACCGTCTGAAGCGTCTGCTGGATCTGGCTGCGCCAGATATCATCGTACGTAACGAAAAGCGTATGCTGCAGGAAGCGGTAGATGCCTTGCTGGATAACGGCCGTCGCGGTCGTGCCATCACTGGCTCTAACAAACGTCCTCTGAAATCTTTGGCCGACATGATCAAAGGTAAGCAGGGTCGTTTCCGTCAGAACCTGTTGGGTAAACGTGTTGACTACTCCGGTCGTTCTGTTATCACCGTAGGTCCATACCTGCGTCTGCATCAGTGCGGTCTGCCGAAGAAAATGGCACTGGAGCTGTTCAAACCGTTCATCTACGGCAAGCTGGAACTGCGTGGCCTCGCGACCACCATCAAAGCTGCTAAGAAGATGGTTGAGCGTGAAGAAGCTGTCGTTTGGGATATCCTGGACGAAGTGATCCGCGAACACCCAGTACTGCTGAACCGTGCACCAACCCTGCACCGTTTGGGTATCCAGGCATTCGAACCTGTTCTGATCGAAGGTAAAGCGATCCAGCTGCACCCGCTGGTTTGTGCGGCATATAACGCCGACTTCGATGGTGACCAGATGGCTGTTCACGTACCGCTGACGCTGGAAGCCCAGCTTGAAGCGCGTGCGCTGATGATGTCTACCAACAACATCCTGTCACCTGCGAACGGCGAGCCAATCATCGTTCCTTCTCAGGACGTTGTACTGGGTCTGTACTACATGACCCGTGACAAAGTGAATGCGCGCGGCGAAGGCATGGTGCTGACTGGCCCGAAAGAAGCTGAGCGTGTTTATCGCGCTGGCCTGGCCGAGTTGCATGCTCGCGTTAAAGTGCGTATCACCGAGTACAGCAAAAACGAACAAGAAGAGTTCGTCGCGAAAACCAGCTTAATCGACACCACCATTGGTCGTGCGATTCTGTGGATGATCGTGCCGAAAGGTCTGCCTTACTCCATCGTCAACCAGACGCTGGGTAAGAAAGCGATCTCTAAGATGCTGAACACCTGTTACCGCATCCTGGGCCTGAAGCCGACCGTTATCTTCGCTGACCAGACCATGTACACCGGCTTTGCTTACGCAGCCCGTTCAGGTGCCTCTGTAGGTATCGACGACATGGTGATCCCGGCTAAGAAAGCGGAAATCGTGGCAGAAGCAGAAGCGGAAGTTGCTGAGATTCAGGAACAGTTCCAGTCTGGTCTGGTTACTGCTGGCGAACGTTACAACAAAGTCATCGATATCTGGGCCGCAGCGAACGAACGCGTTTCCAAGGCGATGATGGACAACCTGCAAACCGAAACCGTGATCAACCGTCACGGCGAAGAAGAGCAGCAAGTCTCGTTCAACAGCATCTACATGATGGCCGACTCCGGTGCGCGTGGTTCTGCAGCTCAGATTCGTCAGCTGGCCGGTATGCGTGGTCTGATGGCTAAGCCAGATGGCTCAATCATCGAAACGCCAATCACCGCGAACTTCCGCGAAGGTCTGAACGTACTCCAGTACTTCATCTCGACGCACGGTGCGCGTAAAGGTCTTGCGGATACCGCACTGAAAACCGCTAACTCCGGTTATCTGACGCGTCGTCTGGTAGACGTTGCGCAGGACTTGGTGGTGACCGAAGACGACTGTGGTACTTTCGAAGGCATCATGATGACTCCGGTTATCGAAGGTGGCGACGTTAAAGAACCACTGCGTGAGCGTGTACTGGGTCGTGTGACCGCAGAAGACGTGCTGAAGCCAGGTACTGCTGACATTCTGATCCCGCGTAATACGCTGATCGATGAGCACTGGTGTGATGTGATCGAAGAGAATTCGGTCGATGCCATTAAAGTGCGTTCTGTTGTTGGTTGTGAAACCGACTTTGGTGTGTGTGCACACTGCTACGGTCGCGACCTGGCACGTGGTCACATCATCAACAAAGGTGAGGCCATCGGCGTTATCGCAGCACAGTCCATCGGTGAGCCGGGTACACAGCTGACGATGCGTACGTTCCACATCGGTGGTGCGGCATCTCGTGCGGCTGCTGAATCCAGCATCCAGGTGAAGAACAAAGGTACTATCAAGCTGACCAACGCGAAGTCAGTAACCAACTCCTCCGGGAAGCTGGTTATCGTCTCTCGTAACGTTGAGCTGAAAATGATCGACGAGTTCGGTCGTACCAAAGAGAGCTATAAAGTCCCTTACGGCGCAATGATGGCCAAAGGTGATGGCGAGCAGGTTGCCGCGGGCGAAACCGTAGCAAACTGGGATCCGCATACCATGCCAGTTATCACGGAAGTGGGCGGTTTCATTCGCTTCACTGACATGATCGATGGTCAGACGATTACTCGTCAGACTGATGACCTGACTGGTCTGTCATCGCTGGTGGTTCTGGACTCTGCAGAGCGTACTGCGGGTGGTAAAGATCTGCGTCCTGCGTTGAAAATTGTTGATGCCAACGGAAATGATGTGCTGATTCCGGGTACCGACATGCCAGCACAGTACTTCCTGCCGGGCAAAGCAATTGTTCAGCTGGAAGATGGCGTTAAGATCAGTGCCGGTGACACGCTGTCGCGTGTTCCGCAGGAATCTGGCGGTACCAAGGACATCACCGGTGGTCTGCCACGCGTTGCTGACTTGTTCGAAGCGCGTCGTCCGAAAGAGCCAGCCATTCTGGCCGAGATCAGTGGTATTATCTCGTTCGGTAAAGAGACCAAAGGCAAGCGTCGTCTGGTGATTACACCGGTTGATGGTAGCGATCCGTACGAAGAGATGATTCCGAAATGGCGTCAGCTGAACGTATTCGAAGGTGAGCGTGTAGAACGTGGTGACGTTGTTTCTGACGGCCCAGAGTCTCCACACGACATCCTGCGTCTGCGTGGCGTCCATGCTGTGACCCGTTACATCACTAACGAAGTGCAGGAAGTTTACCGTCTGCAAGGCGTTAAGATTAACGATAAACACATCGAAGTCATCGTGCGTCAGATGCTGCGTAAAGCAACCATCGCCAGCGCGGGCAGCACCGAGTTCCTGGAAGGTGAGCAGGCTGAATACTCTCGCATCAAGATCGCTAACCGCGACCTCGAAGCGAACGGCAAAATCGGCGCAACCTTTATGCGCGATCTGCTGGGTATCACCAAAGCGTCACTGGCAACCGAATCGTTCATCTCTGCAGCATCGTTCCAGGAGACCACACGTGTCCTGACCGAAGCAGCAGTAGCAGGCAAGCGTGATGAACTGCGCGGCCTGAAAGAGAACGTGATCGTGGGTCGTCTGATCCCGGCCGGTACCGGTTATGCTTACCATCAGGATCGTATGCGTCGCCGTTCTGTAGGTGAAGCACCGGTTGCACCGCAGGTTACTGCGGATGAAGCCTCTGCGAGCCTGGCAGAACTGTTGAACGCCGGTCTTGGCGGTAGCGACGACGAATAATCGTCTGCGATAGCTGACCCATAAAAAACCCTGCCTCGGCAGGGTTTTTTTTCGTCTTCAATCAGCCCTTACGGCAGATATCGTGGCGGGTCAGGCCAATGTCGCGTAGTTGTGCATCGCTTAAGTGAGACAGAATTTTGCGAGTCTCACGGCGCGCGCGCCATCTCTTGATGGCGCGCCCTGCACCGCGAACCATGTCCAGTAGTGTTACATCAAATGGTTTTGCTGCGCGGTTTTGATCGAATTCCATTATGAATGCCCTCATCAGTTGTCTGTGAGGTATTGTCCAGTTCTTGTGCATTTCAATACAGATTCAAAAATCACTTATTATTAACATACAGATTGCGCACGATAGGATCTGAATGGTAAAAAAAGGGATGATCTGTACTGATTTAGATTTAGTGAACTCGAGGGGAATCATACGATGACGCGTTACCAACATCTGGCTTGCTTGCTCTCAGACAGGATTGAGCAGGGACTCTATCGTAGCGGTGAACGCTTACCCTCGGTGCGTACGCTGAGTATTGAACATGGTGTGAGCATCAGCACCGTGCAGCAGGCGTATCACCTGCTGGAAGAGAAACAGCTTATTGTGCCGCAGCCGCGCTCTGGCTATTTCGTTGCGACGCGCAAAGCCACACCTCCTGTTCCTGCGTTAACCCGCCCGGTACAACGCCCTGTCGAGATCACCCAGTGGGAATCGGTGCTGGAGTTATTAAGCAGCCGCAACAGCGGTAACGTGCTGCAATTAGGTAGCGGCATGCCCGACCTTACCCAGCCGACCTTAAAGCCATTATGGAAAATTCAGAGCCGAATGGCGCAGAAGCAGGATCTTGACCAGCTCAATTATGACAGTCTGTTAGGCGTTGCGGCCTTGCGTGAGCAGGTCGCACGCTTAACTATCGATAGCGGTTGTCAGCTTACCGCAGAGGATATTGTGATCACCACGGGCTGCCATGAAGCGCTGTCCGTGTCGATCCGCGCGGTGTGTGAGCCGGGTGATATCATCGCCGTTGAATCTCCGACTTTCCATGGCACAATGCAGACCCTGCGTGGGCTTGGTATCCGTGCCATTGAAATCCCTACCGATTCGGTGACGGGCATTAGCCTCGAAGCCCTGGAGCTGGCATTCGAGCAGTGGCCCATTAAAGCGGTGGTGGTGGTGCCAAACTGCAATAATCCGCTGGGATTTATCATGCCTGAAGCGCGCAAGCGTGCGCTGCTGGCACTGGCTCAGCGTTTTGATGCAGCAATCATCGAAGACGATGTC
The DNA here is from genome assembly GCF_000963985.1 of Pantoea sp. BL1. Lineage (NCBI taxonomy): Bacteria > Pseudomonadati > Pseudomonadota > Gammaproteobacteria > Enterobacterales > Erwiniaceae > Pantoea > Pantoea sp. BL1. The sequence continues at coordinate 19,269 of NZ_JZRH01000074.1, forward strand.
TATGGCGAACTGGCATGGGAGTACCCACGACCCATCACCATTAAATCTCTGGACATGGATGGCCGGGTGTTGCTGTGTAGCTCATTTTCTAAAACGCTGGCACCCGGGTTACGAGTGGGTTGGGTGGCGCCAGGGCGTTATCGCGACCGCGTTTTGCATATGAAATATATCGGCACCGGCTCAACGGCCACACAGCCGCAACATGCAGTGGCCGAATTTATTCGTCTTGGCCACTACGGGCCACATCTACGCCGGATGCGTCAGGTTTATCAGCGCAACTACGAGACCTTTAGTTGCTGGGTGCGTCACTACTTCCCCTGCGGTATCTGTGTTTCACGTCCGCAGGGCAGTTTCCTGATGTGGATCGAGCTACCAGAAGCGTTTGATGCCGTTCGGCTTAACACCGAACTGAGCACGTTGAACATTCAGGTTGCAGTCGGATCGCTGTTTTCTGCCTCGGGAAAATATCGCAACTGCTTACGTCTGAATTATGGTTTGCCCATTAATGAGCATACTGAACAGGCCATCGCCCAACTTGGCGCTGCGGTGGAGCAGGCCATGCACGCCTGTCATATAGAAACGGAACCCGCTTCATCCCTGACGGATTAAAGTGGAAAGGCAGGGCTGGAGAGAGGGGTAGACCAGCCCTGGCCCACTGCCAGCGACAGCGGGCAGGCACACTTTATCCTGACCGGAAAAACACGCTAGCCCGTAGGAAGCGGACTGCGCGTGAGATTCCAGCCAATTTACCCTGATTGCAGAACGTTACAGCGCTTCTGCGGGCTGGGTTCCAGCATCAACCAGTGCCAGCAGCTCCTGTGTCGCCTGGCGCCAGTCTTCCGCCTGGGTAATGGCGCTCACCACGGCAACGCTTCCTACGCCAGTGGCCAAAACTTCAGGTACGCGCGCAAGGGATATACCGCCAATCGCCACAGTCGGTACATCCTGCAACCGTGCCATGTGGCGTTTCAGTTCCATGACGCCCTGCGGTTCTGAAGGCATATCTTTGGTTTGCGTAGGGTAAATGTGTCCCAGTGCAATGTAGGAAGGACGCAGCGCCAGCGCGCGGTCCAACTCGGCATCATCATGAGTCGATAACCCCAGACGCAAACCTGCCTGGCGGATAGCGTCCAGATTGGCCACGTCTAAATCTTCCTGACCAAGATGCACGCCATAGGCGTTGTATTTAATTGCCAATCGCCAGTAATCGTTGATAAACAGGCGTGCACGGTACTGCTTGCCCAGCGCAATTGCCTCGCGCACGGCGTCTTCTACTTCATGATCCTGGCAATCTTTGATGCGCAACTGGATGGTGCGAACGCCAGCCTCCAGTAAGCGTGCAATCCACTCTACGCTATCAACAACAGGGTACAGCCCCAGTTTCGGGGCCGTGGCTGGAAAGGCATCGGTCATACTTTTTCCTCTTTAAGGGCATCGGCGGCGTGATAAAGTTCGCCACCACGACTGCGGAAGGCATCCGACATCTGCGCCATGCCAATTTCAATTGGCTGGGCTTCAGCCTGCTGGCGAGCAGCATATTCGCGCACTTCCTGGGTAATTTTCATCGAACAGAATTTTGGACCGCACATTGAGCAGAAGTGAGCCACTTTGCCCGATTCCTGCGGCAATGTCTCATCGTGATAAGCGCGTGCCGTATGCGGATCGAGCGCCAGATTGAACTGATCCTCCCAGCGGAATTCAAAACGTGCTTTCGACATGGCGTTATCGCGGATCTGTGCGCCGGGATGGCCTTTGGCCAGATCGGCAGCATGCGCGGCGATCTTGTAGGTAATCAGCCCCTGCTTCACATCTTCTTTATTGGGCAAACCGAGGTGCTCTTTCGGTGTGACGTAACACAGCATGGCGCAGCCAAACCAACCAATCATCGCGGCACCAATGCCGGAGGTAAAGTGATCGTACCCGGGGGCGATATCGGTGGTCAGTGGGCCAAGCGTGTAAAACGGCGCTTCGTGACAGTGCTCTAACTGTTCGGTCATGTTGCGGCGGATCATCTGCATGGGCACATGGCCTGGACCTTCAATCATCACCTGCACATCGTATTCCCAGGCAATTTTTGTCAGCTCACCTAGCGTGTGCAATTCGGCAAACTGAGCTTCATCGTTGGCGTCCTGAATCGATCCTGGGCGCAGACCATCGCCGAGTGACAGCGCGACATCATAAGCCGCGCAGATCTCGCAGATTTCACGGAAGTGCAGATAGAGGAAGCTTTCCTGATGATGTGACAGGCACCACTTCGCCATGATCGAACCACCACGCGAGACAATACCGGTCAGACGTTTAGCCGTCATCGGCACATAGCGCAGCAGCACACCGGCGTGAATAGTGAAGTAATCCACCCCTTGTTCTGCTTGTTCGAGCAGGGTATCGCGGAAGATCTCCCAGTTAAGGTCCTCCGCCACGCCGTTCACTTTCTCCAGTGCCTGATAAATGGGCACAGTGCCAATCGGCACCGGGCTGTTTCGCAAAATCCACTCGCGCGTTTCATGGATATAGCGTCCTGTGGAGAGGTCCATCACGGTATCCGCGCCCCAGCGTGTTGACCACACCAGTTTCTCCACTTCCTCTTCAATCGATGAACTCACCGCTGAGTTGCCTATATTGGCGTTCACCTTCACCAGAAAGTTACGGCCAATGATCATCGGCTCGGATTCGGGGTGATTAATATTGGAGGGTATGATAGCGCGACCGCTGGCAACTTCCTGGCGCACAAATTCGGCGGTGATATTTTCCGGCAGATTGGCACCGAAACTGTGGCCCGGGTGCTGTTGCAGTAGCACTTCACCACGAATACGTTCGCGGCCCATGTTTTCTCGCACCGCAATAAATTCCATCTCGGGTGTAATCATGCCCTGGCGTGCGTAATGCAGTTGCGTGACGCAGCGGCCAACTTTGGCACGACGCGGCTGCGGTAACTGCTCGAAGCGCAGGTGATCCAGCCCTTCATCGGCTAAGCGTTGCTGGGTGTATTGCGAACTCAGTTGGTGGATAGCCTCACTGTCATCGCGTTCGGCGATCCAGTTTTCACGTAATCGGCTTAATCCCCGATGCACATCAATGGTGGCCGCGGGATCGCCATAAGCACCCGCCGTGTCATATACCGGCAACGGCTCGTTGTGCTCATACTTCGGATTCTCTTTTGTACCGCCAATGTGTGTTGGGCTGAGCTGGATTTCGCGCATCGGCACACGGATATCCGCTCGGCTACCGGTGATCCAGATACGTTTGGATTGGGGGAAAGCAGTGCCCTGCAGCGAATCGATAAATTCCTGCGCTTGTGCACGTTGTTCACGACGAGAAGTTTTAGCAACAGACATAGCAAATTTCCTGAATTAAGGGGAAGTTGCTTGTCCAGAGTTCGGAAGGAGTAACAGGGACGATGCCGGGCGCCAACACGCATCGCTCTGTGAATGTCTACTCTTGTTCCCTTCGCAGGTACTAACCTGATCAGGTTCCGCGGATCCCGAATAAACGGTCTCAGCCCCTTAGGGCACTCCGACAAGGTTGAAATTTAAGATATAAGCTACTTTGCTTGCCATTTCACGCCTGGGCAGTGCTCGTGTCCGTCACGTACTACGTGTACGCTCCGGCCTCTGCGCGCTGTCCGAGCGTGAACTGGCTGCGCACGCTACGCTTATATCGCAAAATTTGACTCTAGATTGCTTTAAAGAGACGCATAAAAACGTGAATAGGTCTCAATAAAAAAGCCCATTCAGCATAAGAGGGCTTTTTCGGAATAACAAGTTTTTTACATGGGCCCGAGGTTAAGCGGGGCGAGCCATGCTGCTTTCGTTGGCGACCGGTGGGCGTGCCAGCTGGTTATCCCAGGCGAGTTGCACCAGCTTATCTTCCAGCGTGAAGCGCGACTCCAGTACTTCACCCACTTCGGATAACGCCTTCTGGAATTCTACGCAGTTATCGTCGTTGATGGCCTGCTGCAAATGGCTGTCATACAGTTGCATCATGCGATCGGTATTTGCTTCCAGAGCGGGATAGAGTTGGGCGGCCGCAATGAGCGGGCTATCGCCCTCCATCTCACTGATAATACGTTCATAAATACTGAAATGACCGGTTGAGAGGTAATCAACCAGGCCGTGGCAAAACGCATCCAGCGCCTGTTCATCCAGAGCACTGAGCGCCTCTTTGTGTGGCTTGATGCCAATTAATGCGTAATAGCTGACAAGCAACTGTCGGCGCGCGCGCAGCCACGCATCAACGAGTTCATTACCGCCACTTACACGCCTGGCCAGGTCATCTAACTGGGTAAGCATATGGGGCTCCGGGTGAGTTATAGTTATCCATTCCACACTTAACATCAGGATTTCAGCGTGCCATTTGACGCTAAGGACAACGAATAAGATGCAACGTGAGATCTCAAGCGTAGACGCTGGCTGGTGGATTGTCAGCCATGAACAAAAACTTTGGCTACCGCAAGGTGAACTGCCGCATGGCTTATCCGGCGATTTTGGCCTGACAGGAAAAACCGCGATTTTGATTGGTGAATGGCAGGCGGAGAATGTCTGGCTGATACGTGAATCACGACCTGACAACATGGGCTCTGTTCGCCAGCTTATCGATGAAGATGTCGGGCTTTTCCAGATGGTTGGGCGCGGAGTTCAACTCGCCGAATTCTACCGCTCACACCGCTGGTGTGGCTACTGCGGCCACGAAATGCACCTCAGTAAACGCGAATTTGCCTGCCTGTGTCACCATTGCCGTGAGCGCTATTACCCGCAAATCGCACCGTGCATCATCGTAGCGATTCGCCGGGGGGAGGAGATTCTGCTGGCCAACCATGCGCGTCATCGCAACAGCATTTACACAGTATTAGCTGGCTTTGTTGAGGTCGGGGAGACGCTGGAGCAGGCCGTCGCGCGTGAAGTGATGGAAGAGAGCAACGTCCGGGTTAAAAATGTCCGTTACGTCACCTCGCAGCCTTGGCCGTTCCCGCATTCGCTAATGATGGCGTTTATGGCCGAGTACGAAGGCGGAGACTTGCAGCATGATGGCAAAGAGTTGCTGGATGCCGGCTGGTATCGCTATGACGATCTGCCCTTGTTACCGCCACCGGGCACGGTGGCACGACGGTTGATTGAAGATACCGTTGCCCTGTGTCGCGCCAGCGCGCCGTGAAAATGCTACACTGGCGGCCTTAGCATGAGAGAGCCCATTATGAGTGAACTGAAGAACGATCGTTATCTGCGTGCCCTGTTACGTCAGCCGGTGGATGTCACCCCTGTATGGATGATGCGACAAGCCGGGCGCTATTTGCCGGAGTACAAAGCCACGCGTGCTGAAGCCGGTGATTTTATGTCGCTGTGTAAGAATGCGGAGCTGGCGTGCGAAGTCACCCTGCAGCCGCTGCGTCGTTATGCGCTGGATGCTGCGATCCTCTTCAGCGATATCCTGACGATTCCTGATGCGATGGGGCTGGGGCTCTATTTTGAAACGGGCGAAGGTCCGCGCTTCTCAAATCCTATTACCTGCCGTGCAGATGTAGACAAACTGCCGATTCCGGATCCAGAAGATGAGCTGGGTTATGTGATGAATGCGGTGCGTACCATTCGCCATAACCTGAAAGGCGAAGTGCCTTTGATCGGTTTCTCTGGCAGCCCATGGACGTTGGCAACCTACATGATTGAAGGCGGCAGCAGCAAAGCGTTCACCAAAATTAAAAAGATGATGTATGCCGAGCCGCAAACCCTGCACAAGCTGCTGGATAAGCTGGCTGACAGTGTCATCCATTACCTGAACGCCCAGATCAAAGCCGGTGCACAGTCGATTATGGTCTTCGATACCTGGGGCGGCGTGCTGACAGGCCGCGATTACCGTGAGTTTTCACTCTACTATATGCACAAAATCGTCGATAGCGTGCTGCACGAGAACGAAGGTCGCCGTGTGCCGATTACGCTGTTCACCAAAGGGGGTGGTCAGTGGCTGGAAGCTATCGCAGCGACCGGATGTGATGCGCTGGGACTGGACTGGAGCACCGATATTGCCGATGCACGTCGTCGCGTGGGTGACAAAGTTGCGTTGCAGGGCAACATGGATCCTTCCATGCTGTATGCGCCTCCGGAACGTATCGAGCAGGAGGTGGCCACTATCCTTGAAGGCTTTGGCGCGGGTGAAGGGCACGTCTTCAACCTCGGTCATGGCATTCATCAGGATGTGCCGCCAGAGCACGCCGGTGCTTTCGTCGAAGCCGTACATCGCCTGTCTCGCCCTTATCATCAGTGCTAAGCATGGATTTAGCCGCGCTGCGTGCTGAACAGTTACAACGCGCTGCTAATGTGGTGCGGCAGGATGATTTTGACATCCTGCCGCCTCGTTTTATCGCCGGTGCGGACGTCGGTTTTGAACAAGAAGGTGATGTCACGCGTGCGGCACTGGTGGTATTAGAATATCCCTCATTGCAACTCGTGGAGCACCGTATAGCGCGCATCGCGACCACCATGCCTTACATCCCGGGTTTCTTATCGTTTCGCGAAGTCCCCGCACTGCTTGCAGCCTGGCAGCAGCTCACACACCAACCCGATCTTTTATTCGTTGATGGTCATGGTATTGCCCATCCCCGTCGCCTCGGCGTGGCTGCGCATTTTGGCTCGCTGGTGGATGTTCCAACCATTGGCGTGGCGAAAAAACGGCTCTGCGGGCGTTTTACCGAATTGGATGCTGAACCGGGAAGCCGCCAACCACTGATGGATAAAGGCGAACAAATTGGTTGGGTGTGGCGCAGTAAAGCGCGCTGCAACCCTCTGTTCGTCTCAACCGGGCATCGTGTCAGTATGGACAGCGCACTGAATTGGGTGGAGAGATGTACCGCGGGCTATCGGTTGCCCGAGCCTACACGCTGGGCCGATGCGGTTGCTTCGGGCCGTCCTGCGTTTCTACGTTGGCAAAATGCGCGTTAACGCTGTTTGCGCGCGGCTTTTGCGGTACACTGCCGCCAGCTAACCTATTGAGAGTAAGTTTGATGTTACAGAACCCCGTCCATTTGCGTCTGGCGAAGCTGGAAAGCTGGCAGCATATGACCTTTATGGCCTGTCTGTGCGAGCGGATGTTCCCCAATTATTGGGCCTTCTGTCAGCAGACTGAATTCGCCGATCCGCAACTCTATCGTCGCATCCTTGACCTTGTCTGGGAGAGCCTGACGGTCAAAGACGCCAAAATTAACTTCGATAGCCAACTGGAGAAGCTGGAATCAGCGATTCCGAATGGCGATGATTTTGATATTTATGGTGTCCACCCAGCAATCGATGCCTGTGTTGCGCTGAGCGAAGTTGTGCATGCACAGCTCAGCGGTGAAACCCTGGAACACGCAATCGAAGTCAGCCGTACGTCGATTACCACCGTTGCGATTCTGGAAATGACGCAGGCCGGTCGTGAAATGACCGATGAAGAGCTGCGCGAAAATCAGGCGGTGATTGATGAATGGGATCTGCAGTGGGAGATTTTCCGCCTGCTGGCAGACTGCGAAGAGCGCGACCTTGAGCTGATTAAGGGGTTACGTTCTGACCTGCGCGAAGCGGGAATCAGTAACATCGGTATACTTTTTCAGCAATAAGGCGATAAAACGTGACTTCAGGCCTGAATTACCGCGCCTGGAGGCTTCACATCAGCCCCCTGTCTGGTCTACATTTGGGGGGCTGAAAATTGTGGCTATCTTTGCGTGCAGGTTGAAGAGTGCCAGAATATGGCTTTTCCCTCGCACTCGTTGCTTAGCAAGCGATAAATACACTTTAAGGATAACTTATGAACAAGACTCAACTGATTGATGTGATCGCAGAGAAAGCTGACCTGTCAAAAACCCAGGCTAAAGCTGCGCTGGAATCTACCCTGGCTGCGATCACTGAGTCTCTGAAAGAAGGTGATGCTGTACAACTGGTTGGTTTTGGTACTTTTAAAGTGAACCACCGCGCTGAGCGTACCGGTCGCAACCCACAGACTGGTAAAGAGATCAAAATCGCGGCAGCTAACGTGCCAGCGTTCGTCTCTGGTAAAGCTCTGAAAGACGCTGTTAAGTAAGTTTTCCGCATCGCGGTTTAAGCTTTAAAAGAGGGGCGACACGCCCCTTTTTGTTATTGGGGCCTGTCATGCTGAACACGATTACTCAGCGCGTCTGCGCCCTGTTACTCGGTGCGCTGCTCGCGGGCTGTAGTTCCACCTCTGATCTCCCTGCCTTTACGGCAAGCGGCTATCTGGCCGATCGTGGCACTGTGCGCATCTGGCGCAAGAACAGTGACCATCAGGCTGTTCATCTTCGCACTGTTTATACCCCTTTCAATGGCGATGCCATGGAAACCACTGACTACAACTGGCAACAGAACAAGCTGATCAGCGTTGAGCGCATTGTGGCGGGTGAGCAACCCGATGACGTGACGTTGCGTTTTGACCATCTGGGCAATCTTAATTTTATGCAGCGTCAGCTGGCCGGCCGTCGTGAAGCGGTAAGTGGTGATACGGTTGAACTCTATCGTTTCGACGCGCAACGCATGCTGGAGCAAAGTAATGCGTTGCTGAGTGGACGTGTATTGCTGAAGCAGGGGCATTGGCTGGGCGCTACGCAGGTGCGCGACTGTGATGGCAAGGTGGTGAATGCACCCTTTGATAACGGAATCATTGCCACGCTATCTCAGCAGCAGCAAAACCAGCCACAGCCGTTGATGGTGTCATGGTTGGAGGCACCTGAAGGCGTGCAGTTGTTGCGGGCGACGCCAGAGGATGAGTGCAGCTGGCAGCCGAAAGAGAGTGATTTCTGAGTGGGGAAAAACCAAGGGGCGCTGAGCGCGCCCCTTGATGATTACTTGCGATTAATTGCGCGGTAACCAATATCTTTACGGCAGAAACTGCCTTCCCAGGAAATATGTTTCGCCAGCGCATAGGCATTCTTCTGCGCGGCAGCCACATCTTCGCCCAGTGCAGTGACGCACAGCACGCGTCCACCGTTGGTGACCACCACATCATCCTTCATCGTGGTGCCCGCGTGGAACACTTTACCGTCCGGCACTTCTTCCAGCGGCAGACCGTGAATTTGATCACCGGTATTGTAATCCGCGGGATAGCCGCCAGCTGCCAGCACGACACCCAGCGATGGACGTGGATCCCACTGCGAAGTTTGCTGATCCAGCTTGCCATCCACTGCGGCCAGGCACAGTTCAACCAAATCTGACTGCAGGCGCAACATGATCGGCTGGGTTTCTGGATCGCCAAAGCGGCAGTTGAACTCGATCACTTTCGGCTGACCGGCTTTATCGATCATCAGGCCGGCATATAGGAAGCCGGTATAGGTGTTGCCTTCCGCTTTCATGCCGTTAACGGTTGGCCAGATGATCTGGTCCATCACACGCTGGTGGATCTCATCGGTGACAACCGGGGCAGGCGAGTAAGCGCCCATGCCTCCGGTATTCGGGCCGGTATCACCATCGCCTACACGTTTATGATCCTGGCTGGTGGCCATGGGTAACACGTTGTCGCCATCCACCATCACGATAAAGCTGGCTTCTTCGCCGTCGAGGAACTCTTCAATCACGATACGATGGCCTGCATCGCCGAAAGCGTTGCCTGCCAGCATGTCCTGCACTGCAGCTTCTGCTTCAGCCAGTTCCATCGCGACAATAACGCCTTTACCAGCCGCCAGACCATCCGCTTTAATCACGATCGGTGCGCCTTTCTCACGCAGGTAAGCCAGCGCTGGCTCAACTTCCGTAAAGTTCTGGTATTCAGCGGTAGGGATCTGCTGGCGTGCCAGGAAATCTTTGGTGAAGGCTTTTGATCCCTCCAGCTGTGCAGCCGCCTGCGTTGGGCCAAAAATCTTCAGACCAGCAGCGCGGAATGCATCAACCACACCAATCACCAGCGGGGCTTCCGGGCCGACGATAGTCAGGCCGATATTTTCTTTTTGAGCAAAAGCCAGCAGGGCAGGCACATCGGTGGCGCTGATCGCCACGTTTTGCAACGCGGGCTCCAGTGCGGTACCGGCGTTACCCGGTGCCACAAACACGGTCTCAGCTAAAGGAGACTGTGCTGCTTTCCATGCCAGCGCGTGTTCACGTCCGCCATTACCAATCACTAAAATTTTCATCTATTAAAGCTCCAGACTATTAATGGCGGAAGTGACGCATGTCGGTGAAGATCATCGCAATACCGTGCTCATCAGCGGCGGCAATCACTTCATCATCACGGATAGAACCACCTGGTTGAATCACACAGCTGATACCCACAGCTGCCGCTGCGTCGATACCATCGCGGAATGGGAAGAAAGCATCAGACGCCATGGCTGAACCTTTAACTTCTAAACCTTCGTCGCCTGCTTTAATACCGGCAATTTTGGCAGAATAAACGCGGCTCATCTGTCCAGCGCCTATGCCGATAGTCATATTGTCACGTGCGTAGACAATGGCGTTGGACTTCACGAACTTGGCCACTTTCCAGCAGAACAGCGCATCACGCAGTTCCTGCTCGCTTGGCTGGCGCTGAGTCACGACACGCAGCTGACTGGCATCCACCATACCGAGATCGCGATCCTGAACCAGCAGGCCGCCATTAACACGCTTGAAGTCCAGTGCGGCAACACGGCCCTGCCACTGGCCACAAACCAGCACGCGAACGTTCTGTTTTGCTGCGGTGACTTTAAGTGCCGCTTCGCTGGCTGAAGGGGCAATGATCACTTCGACAAACTGACGGCTGATGATCGCCTGGGCAGTGGCTTCATCCAATTCGCGGTTGAAAGCGATGATGCCGCCAAAAGCAGAAGTTGGGTCGGTTTTGTAAGCACGCTCATAGGCGTCAAGAATCGAACCGCCCACGGCCACACCACACGGGTTGGCATGCTTAACGATCACGCAAGCCGCATCATCAAACTCTTTCACACACTCAAGCGCGGCATCGGTATCGGCGATGTTGTTGTAAGAGAGCGCTTTGCCCTGAACCTGCTGTGCAGTCGCAACAGAAGCTTCTGCCACATTCTCTTCTATATAGAAGGCAGCGTCCTGATGGCTGTTCTCGCCGTAACGCATATCCTGCTTCTTGATGAAGTTGAGGTTCAGCGTACGTGGGAAGCGGCCGGCGGGTTCTTTGCTGTCGCTATGATAAGCCGGCACCAAGCTGCCAAAGTAGTTGGCAATCATGCTGTCGTAGGCTGCGGTGTGTTCGAAGGCTTTGATCGCCAGATCGAAACGGGTATCCAGCGTCAGGGAGTTTTCATTGGCGTCCAGCTCGGCGATGATGGCCTCGTAGTCGCTGCTCTTCACCACGATCGCCACATCTTTGTGGTTCTTCGCAGCGGAGCGCACCATGGTTGGGCCACCGATATCGATATTCTCTACCGCGTCTGCCAGTGAGCAATCGGGTTTGGCAACGGTTTGCGCGAAGGGATAAAGGTTTACCACCACCATATCGATAGGGTTGATCGCGTGCTCGGCCATGATCGCATCATCGGTGCCGCGACGGCCCAGAATACCGCCATGCACTTTCGGGTGCAGCGTTTTGACGCGTCCATCCATCATTTCCGGGAAACCGGTGTAGTCAGAGACTTCGGTGACGGGCAGGCCCGCATCTGCCAGCAGGCGTGCAGTACCACCTGTGGAGAGCAGCTCAACACCACGACTGGAGAGTGCCTGAGCAAATTCGAGGATACCGGCTTTATCAGAAACACTGAGCAGAGCGCGGCGTACTGGACGACGTTGTTGCATGGTGGTTTTATCCCTTGGCTTTGTTTCGCATAAATAAGAGCGTTACATCAAGCTTAGCGTTTCTTTCTATATAGAAGAGAGCGCTTGCTTCATGTAACGCCCCAAAAGGGGCATCCTTTACGTCGCCGGGCATTGTAGCGAAAACGTTTGCGCGATGCTCGCCTAAATTCATCTGTCCGGATGAATGTGGATAACACTGTGTGTAAGTGGGTATAAGGCGGGGTTTTGCTGTGGAATGCAGCGAACAGTTGTTTTTGTTGAATTTAGCGGTTGCGCGCTGCGAACAACTCCCTATAATGCGCATCCATCGAGACGGCACAACGGTTTACGAAGTGCGGTGTTGACAGGAAGCTTCGATAAGAACTTCCGCCAGAGAAAAAACGCTGAAAAAAGTGTTTGACTCTGAAGGAGGAAAGCGTAATATACGCCACCTCGCAACAGACGGTTAACCCGCTGT
>NZ_JZRH01000075.1:0-2543 GCF_000963985.1 Pantoea sp. BL1
CACAGCCTATCGCTGAAGATTTCGGCTTATGTTTATCGCTCAGGCGCACGCTTAAATCTCACGGCGGAACGCTTCTGGCGCTATGTGAAAGGGCGGAATATTGAGGGGTAAAGTTAAATTTTATGCGTGAAAAGGATATTCAGGATAAAAATGAGGGGCAGGGATGCCTTTGAGATTTTTATCAGCGTGTGTGGTACGTGCGAGTCATACGTTATGCCAATAAATCTCCATTTTATTATTCCCAACATCGTTTTTTGTTCAGCCTAAAGTGATTTAAAAACATGCTTGCTGAATATTATCCAGATGAAAACGGCGCAAAGCGCAATGCCCGCTAAAACAAGGTAGGCAAAGCTCCATGAGGTGTGGCTGACGATGGCACCAGCCAATGCCGGGCTGAATGAGGCTCCCAATCCTTGTAGCAGCATAACGAGCCCAAGCGCGGCGTTGATGTGTCCTGAACCATTAAATAATGAGGCAATAAGTCCGGGAACGGCAACGCCTAAGATACCCGCAGCGACACCGTCCAGAGCCTGCACGGGAAACAACACGAACTCATTGCTCCAGAACGACGCAATCGCTGCACGAAATGGCAGTACAATCAGCGCAATAACAACAAGTCTGGCATAACCATACCGTGATGCATATCGCGCTGTAAGCAATGCGACAGGGATCATCACCGCTTGAGAAATGGCGACTGTGAGGGCAGCATAGGTTCCCGGCGAGAACAAAGATTCCGTGGGAGAGGAGGCAACCTGCATGCTTAACATGGGCAGTTGCGCTGCATTGGCCAGATGGAAGAGAAGCAAGGTCAACCCTGTTAGTGCCAGTTCGGGTCGCTTTATTAATGCCAGCACAGAGACAGACACGGTCGGACCTTCATGCTTTTCTATTCCTCTGGCCACATCGTGATCTATATCGTTTTTGTTGATCGCTAAAGTGCATAAAACCGCGCATACCGCCATGGTGGTCATCAGCAAGAATACCGAACCGGTGCCCCAGATCCAGCAGGTGATGGCCGCCAGCACCGCCACCGCCATATTGCCGCTATGGTTAAAAGCTTCGTTTCGTCCCATCTGAGACAAAAAACCTTTCTGACCGGTGATACCTAAGGTGATACCCGCAATCGCTGGCGCAACGACAGCTGCCGCAATACCGGTAATAATTTGCGATAAAATAACCATAGCAGATGTGGGGAAATACCAGAGGGCGAGGGCGCTCAAAGTAATCAGCAGAGATGCAGTAACAATCAATAGTCGTTTAAAACGGGTGGCATCGACAATCATCCCTGCGGGGAAGGTAGCCAATAGTCCAGCTAATCCGCCCAACGTCATCACCAGACCAATTTCTTCCGCTCGCCAGTGGTGGGATACCAGAAAAATGCCCAGAAACGGGCCCAGCCCATCCCGGACATCAGCGATAAAGAAGTTGAGCAGACAGAGAACCTGCAGTGAACGTAATCTCATCAACACCCGCCCCGAAAAGTTTTATCGTCCTAAAATACCCTGCGCTGTGGTCAGGGTTGATTTGCCTGTCTTTTGATTATTTTGTGACTGAAGAACCTTGATGCTTATCGTCTTGAACCTCGCTCAAAAATAGTGCTGATCTCCCGCTTCGTCAAAGACAGCACCGCCTATGATTTTGGGACTTAGGATTGAAGCGAGGACGCTCGCGTGGGTGGGTGACTACTGTGGTGAGTTTACATATCCGGAGAGTCATCTCCGGCACATCCTGTCAATACGGTTCTTACCGTACGCTTACTCTCCACTCTCATGCTGTATAGGGAAGATCTATGCAAAGCAGAATACTCCCCATTCAAATTACCATGATTACCTGCCGCCTGGCTTGCGTTCTAAAACATGGCGACCAGACTTGTTGGGTTATCCAGGCCATAAACGCACCGCGTTTTCCCAGCAAGGAGAAAGAAATGAGTAAGAAGATCGCCGTCCTGATCACTGATGAATTTGAAGATTCAGAGTTCACCTCGCCCGCAGAAGCCTATACCAACGCGGGTCATGAGGTCGTGACGATTGAGATGCAAGCGGGAAAGGTTGTTAAAGGGAAGCAAGGAAAAGCGGAAGTCACCATTGACAAGGATATTGATCACGTTAACGCCGCTGAATTTGATGCATTACTGCTGCCCGGCGGTCATTCGCCTGATGCTCTGCGCGGTGATGACCGATTTGTGAATTTCACCAAAGAATTTGTCGCCAGTGGCAAACCGGTATTCGCAATTTGTCACGGTCCACAGTTGCTGATTAGCGCCAATGGTGTGCGCGGCCGCAAGATGACCTGTGTTAAAGCTATCGCTATTGATTTACGGAACGCGGGGGCAGATTTTTATGACCAGGAAGTGGTCGTCGATGACGATAAGCTCGTCACCAGTCGCACACCGGATGATCTTCCTGCGTTTAATCGCGAATCGTTACGCATTTTGAATGCGATCTGAATTTAAGCCCCTTTTTGGGGCTTATCGATCACTCGATTCAGCTTGAACTGGAGGAGATAAGGCTGGCGATCATGGTTCACAGCCTATCGCTGAAGAT
>NZ_JZRH01000076.1:0-13217 GCF_000963985.1 Pantoea sp. BL1
CCGTGGCTGAAGCCCCTGGCAGATACTAAGACTCTTTAGCGTCAAACTCACACAAATCTTCGATCAGGCAAGATCCACAGCGCGGTTTGCGTGCCACGCAGGTGTAGCGGCCGTGCAGGATCAACCAATGGTGACAATCGACTTTAAAGGCGGATGGCACCACTTTAATCAGCTTGTCTTCGACTTCTTCGACATTTTTGCCGGGCGCAAAACGGGTGCGATTGCTGACGCGAAAAATATGGGTATCCACCGCAATGGTTGGCCAGCCAAAGGCGGTATTCAGCACCACGTTAGCGGTTTTACGACCGACGCCAGGCAGGGCTTCTAATGCCGCGCGATCTTCCGGGACTTCACCAGCATGCTGTTCGATGAGAATGCGGCAGGTTTTGATCACATTCTCCGCTTTGCTGTTAAACAGGCCGATAGTTTTGATGTATTCCTTCACGCCATCCACGCCTAGCGCCAGCACCGCTGCAGGGGTATTGGCCACCGGATAGAGTTTTGCGGTGGCCTTATTGACGCTGACATCCGTCGCTTGTGCCGAGAGCAGGACCGCAATCAACAGTTCAAACGGTGAACTGAAATTCAGTTCCGTGGTGGGATGGGGGTTATCATCACGCAGGCGCGTGAGAATTTGCAGCCGCTTGTCCTTGTTCACGCGGCCTTCCCGGTTTCGCCTTGCGGCGCGATTTCAGGTTCCGATGCTCGCAAGGCGGCGCGCTGCTTCATTTTCTGATCGATCAGGTATTTACCCGCCAGCAGCATACCTAAACCAATAAACGCACCTGGCGGCAACATCGCCAGCAACATCGGTGAATCAAAATGAAAGACTTCAATGCGCAGTGCTTTGGCCCACGGCCCCAGCAGTTGGTCCGCGCCATTAAACAGCGTGCCACTGCCGATCAACTCACGAATCGAGCCTAACGTCACCATCGCGCAGGTCGCGCCCATCCCAATGGCAAATCCATCCAGCGCGGAGAGCGGGATGCTGCTTTTCGACGCCACCGCTTCAGCGCGGCCCACCACAATACAGTTGGTCACGATCAGAGGAATAAAGATGCCCAATGACTGATACAGACCATAAGCGTAAGCATTAATCAGCATTTGTACGCAGCTCACCACCGAAGCGATGATCATCACGTAAATGGGGATGCGGATTTCAGCCGGCACCCAACGACGCGAAGCCGAAATAGCGCTATTGGTGATGGTCAGCACCAAGGTGGTGGCCAGGCCAAGGCCGAGGGCGTTAGTGGCGGTTGAGGTCACGGCCAGCAATGGGCACAGACCCAGCAACTGCACTAATGCGGAGTTATTTTTCCACAGGCCACCAACCAGCAGGTTTTTCGCTTCACTCATGGTGCATCTCCACATTCAGGCAGCGAAGAGAGCTTCGCTGGCAACGTTTCAATCAGTAGTGCGGTGCGTTTGGTGGCATTGACCACCGCGCGCGGAGTAATGGTGGCACCGGTAAATTGATCAAATTCACCGCCATCTTTTTTCACCGCAAAGTTCTTGTCGTCGGCACCGTGCACCACTTTGCCGTTAAAGCTATTGATCCAGTCGGAAATACGCAGTTCGATCTTGTCGCCCAGGCCAGGTGTTTCATGATGTTCAACCACACGGACGCCCAATACTTTGCCGTGAAAATCGGCACCGACCAGCATCTGAATTGCACCAGAATAGCCGTCTGGGGCGGTGGTCTCAAGCGCCGCCGCGACCGGCTGATCACCTTTACGTGCCAGATAGAGATGATGCGGCTGGTTATTGCCTAACGCCGCCGCGTCGGTGACCAGAAAACACTCTTGCTGAATATGATTGTCATACATATCGGTGGGCACCACCTGATCGAGCAGGTTCTTTTGCTGCAGTGCCGTCTGATGCTCCACCGTGGGCTTGGTGACATAGTTCACCACAGCAGTCACACCGGTGGTGATTACCGCAAACGCCGCCAGCGTTACAGCATTTTTTCGAATAGCATCGAACATCTTTAATCCTTGCGATGGCCGTAAACGCGCGGCTGGGTGTAGTAATCAATCAGCGGTACGCAAATGTTCGCCAACAGAACCGCGAAGGCCACACCGTCCGGATAACCACCAAAACTGCGAATCAGCCACACCAGCAAACCAATCAGTGCGCCATAAACCAGACGACCACGGTTAGTCGTCGACGCGGTGACCGGATCGGTGGCGATAAAGAACGCGCCGAGCATGGTCGCCCCGGAGAACAAATGAATCAGTGGCGAGTTGAGCGATTCCGGCGAGAACAACCAGCCAAGAGTGGCGCAGAACGCCAGCGATACGAGGAAACTGACGGGGATGTGCCAGCGAATGGCATTCTTCGCCAGTAGCAGCATGCCACCCAGCAGATAGCCGAGGTTAATCCACTGCCAGCCTAATCCCGCCAGCACGCCGGTATAAATCGGCTCAGCCAGTAACTGCTCAGCACTGTGCCCGGCACGCAGGCCGGTTTTAAAGGTATCCAACGGTGTGGCCTGACTGATGCCATCCACGCCGATTTGTAGCTGCTGCATGGTCTCACCGGCCAGCGTATGGTTGGTGAAAATCATGCTCAGAGAATCGAGCAAACCGGGTTTGATGGACTGCAAGGAATCCGGTGGCAACCAACTGGTCATCTGCACCGGGAAGGAGATCAGTAAGACCACATAACCGACCATCGCTGGATTGAAAGGGTTTTGACCCAGACCGCCATACAGTTGTTTCGCGATGACAATGGCAAATACGGTGCCAATCACCACCAGCCACCAGGGCGCCAGCGGCGGCAGGCTGATGCCGAGCAGTAGCGCGGTGAGGAGGGCGGAGTTATCCGAGAGTGTCGGCACCACTGGCGTTTTGCGCAGACGCAAAATGGCGCCTTCGGTGATCCACGCAGTGGCGGTGGCGAGCAATACCTGAATCAGAAAACCCACGCCAAAGAAATACCACTGCGCGGCCATGCCCGGCAGCGCAGCCAGCACCACCAGCAGCATGATGTTGCCAGTGCTGCGGCGGTTGTGGGTATAAGGAGAACTTGCAATACGAAAAGCCATTTATTCCTCAGTCGTCGAAGGCTGCTGCTGCGCTTTACGCGCTTTGGCACGGGCGACCGCGGCAGCAATTGCCGCTTTACGTGGGTCGGCGGAGTCAGGAGAGGCAGCAGCCTCCACTTCAGAAGATGATTCAGGCGCGTCTTCAGCAGATGCAGAAGCTTGCTCGGTAGCTGCCGCAGCTTTCTTCGCTTTAGCGCGCGCAATGGCGGCTTCAACCGCGGCTTTACGTGGGTCCACTTCTGCAGCTGATGCTGTGTCAGAAGGCTCCGGTGCTTGTGGTGCGTCAGTAGATTCAGAAGTCGACTCAGCTGCCGCAGCCGCTTTCTTCGCTTTGGCACGAGCAATGGCTGCTTCAACTGCTGCTTTTCGTGGGTCCACTTCTGCAGCTGATGCTGTATCAGAAGGCTCCGGTGCTTGTGGTGCGTCAGTAGATTCAGAAGTCGACTCAGCTGCCGCAGCCGCTTTCTTCGCTTTGGCTCGGGCAATGGCCGCTTCAACTGCCGCTTTACGGGGATCGACTTCAGCGGCAGGTGCTGCATCAGCAGATTCAGAAATCTGCTCAGCTGCCGCCGCTGCCTTCTTCGCTTTGGCTCGGGCAATGGCCGCTTCAACTGCCGCTTTACGCGGGTCCACTTCTGCAGCAGTTGCTGCATCAGAAGGCTCAGGTGCTTGTGGTGCGTTAGCAGACTCAGAAGTCGGCTCAGCTGCTGCAGCCGCTTTTTTCGCCTTAGCGCGCGCATTGGCGGCTTCAACCGCCGCTTTACGAGGATCAACTTCAGCGGCTGTGGCTGCATCAGCAAGCTCAGACACTTGTTCACCAGCCGCAGCCGCTTTCTTCGCTCTAGCACGCGCAATAGCAGCTTCAACCGCTGCTTTACGGGGATCAGCCTCAGCAACAGGTGTTTTAGCAACGTCGGCTACCGGTTGCTCAGTCACACCAGACTTCTTCGCTTTAGCACGCGCAATCGCGGCTTCAACCGCCGCTTTACGTGGATCGCCAGACTGGCGGCTCAGCGCCTGCGTCTCTGACTGTTTTTCCGCCTGCTGAGCTAACGCCTGCGCATGGCGAGCCTCACGCTCGGCAGTTTCCTGTTCTGGTGTTTTGGCGGCACGCGCCTTCACGCGAGCAATCGCCGCGTCACGTTCACCCTGATCGCTACGTGCCACACGCTGTTTAGCTTCTTCATGACGCGCTTCACGCGCCAGTTTTTCCCGCTCTAAACGCGCCTGACGCGCTTCAAAACGTGCCTTCGCTTCAGCGGTGCGTTTCGCTTCGAGATCGATGGCGCGCAACTCGGCCTTCTCCTGGCGGTAATATTGCACCAGCGGGATATTGCTGGGGCAAACGTACGCACAGGCACCGCACTCAATACAGTCATCGATGTTATGGGCGCGCGCTTTCTCATGATCGCCGCCCTGGCTATACCAGAACAACTGTTGCGGCAACAGCTTCGCCGGGCAGGCATCCGCACAGGCACTGCAACGAATACAGGACTGTTCTTCTTCGTTATTGCCCATCTCACTGGCAGACGGTGCCAGAATACAGTTGGAGATTTTCACCAGCGGCACATTAAGTGATGGCAGTGTAAAGCCCATCAGCGGGCCGCCCATAATCACCATTTGCCGCGAACCTGGCGCAAAACCAACATGATGCAGCAGATGGCTCACCGGCGTGCCCAGACGTCCCCAAACGTTACGTGGTTGCGCAATGGCTTCGCCGGTCAGCGTGACGACACGTTCGGTAATCGGCTCGCCATCAATAATGGCGCGCTTTACCGCCCATGCGGTACCCACGTTCTGCATCAGCACGCCTATATCGGTGGAACGGCCGCCATGCGGGACTTCGGCACCGGTAAGAATCTGCGTCAGCTGTTTGGCGCCACCAGACGGATATTTGGTCGGTATCACGCGCAGTTGCAACTCGCGATCACCGCCCAAGGCCTGCTTCAGCGCCGCAATCGCTTCGGGTTTATTATCTTCTATGCCAATCAGCACGCGCTCTGCCTGCAATACCCAGGCGAGGATGCGACATCCCTCCAGCACTTCAGCCGCGCAGTCCTGCATCAGACGGTCATCGGCAGTGATGTAAGGTTCACACTCGGCGGCGTTGATAATCAGGGTTTTGACCCCGCGCAATCCACCGCGCAGTTTAGTGGCGGTCGGGAAGCCTGCACCACCTAAACCGGCCACGCCGGCCTCATGGATACGCTTGACGACCTCTTCACGCGGCAGCGCGCGGAAGTCAGGTTGCGGGTCGAGCGTAGTCCAGCGGTCTTCACCATCGGCACGCAGTAAAATACACAGCTCGGAAAGACCCGAAGGGTGCGCGGTCATATGTGGCGCAATCGCTTCGATGGTGCCGGAAGTCGGCGCGTGCACCGGCAGCATGCGTCCGCTGCCAAACGTCAGCGGTTGACCACGCAGAACGTGATCGCCAGGCGACACACAAATTTCGCCTTCATGGCCGATATGCTGTTTTAACGGAATGATGAATTGTTCAGGCAGCGGTAACTGGCTTAGCGGCGTGCCGTTTGACTGGGTTTTCATCTCAGGTGGATGAATACCGCCCTGAAAATCCCACAGTTTTTCTTTGCGGAACAGTTTTAGCAGATTAAGCATGAGTTTCTACCGGGATCACCCGTACAGGAATGGTTTCGAGATCCCATTTCCAGTTGGCCGTGGTCGTGGCAACCGGACGCATTTCAATACAGTCAGTCGGGCAGGGAGCGACACACAAATCACAGCCGGTACAGACATCGCTCAACACGGTATGCATGGCGCGGGTGGCGCCGACAATGGCATCCACTGGGCAAGCCTGAATACATTTGGTACAGCCGATGCAATTGGCTTCATCAATCCAGGCCACGGTGCGGATCGGTTCCTGCACTTCCTCACCGCCATCCAGCGGTTGCGGTTCAACGTTAAGCAGCGCGGCCAGCTTGAGCATGGTTTGCTCGCCACCGGGGGCGCATTTATTAATGGCTTCACCGTTATTCCCCACGGCATCGGCGTACGGGCGGCAGCCGGGATAACCACATTGGCCGCACTGACTCTGCGGCAGAATACTGTCGATCTGTTCAACGATCGGATCTTCTTCTACCTCGAATCGGCGCGAGGCGTAGCCGAGCAGGGCGCCAAAAACCAGGCCCAGCGCAGCAATAGCCACAATAGCAATCCAAATCGCGGTCATTAGAATTTCACCAGCCCGGTAAAGCCCATAAAGGCCAGCGCCATCAAACCTGCGGTGACTAAGGCAATTGAGTTGCCCTTGAACGGCGCAGGGACGTTGGCCAATACCAGACGTTCACGCATACCGGCGAACAGCACCATCACCAGGGAGAAGCCGAGCGAGGCACTGAAGCCATAGACCGCAGCCTGCATAAAGGTATGGTTGAGATTGACGCTCAGTAAAGGGACACCCAGCACCGCACAGTTAGTGGTAATCAGCGGCAGGAAAATGCCCAGCAGGCGATAGAGTGACGGACTGGTTTTGCGCACCACCATTTCGGTGAATTGCACCACCACGGCGATCACCAGGATATACGCCAGGGTACGCAGGTACACCAGATCGAGCGGCACCAGAATCAGATGGTTCACCAGCCAGGCGCAAATCGACGCCAGGGTGATCACGAAAGTGGTGGCGAGTCCCATGCCGATGGCGGTTTCCAATTTTTTTGACACGCCCATAAAGGGGCATAGGCCGAGAAACTTCACTAACACGAAGTTGTTCACCAGCACAGTGCCAATAAAGAGAAGTAAGTAATCGGTCATTTTTTAACCTGGGAAGCCGAAAGGCGTCTATTATCCGGAATTGAGAGGTGCATCTCAACCTCTACACAAAATGTGTGGGTGTTGAGAGCACTCAGAATTAAATTCCTGACGAAACTCGCGCCGTTATGGCTGGATAAACGTCTCTTTCACACGTTGAGAGCGTTTGAAGTAGGGCACAAATACCGCCGCCGCCAGCAGTGACAACAGCAGCGTTTGAATGGCTTTGTTATCCGTCACCGGGGTGAACGCGAAGGTTTTCAACGCCAGTAACACGGTCATCAGTAACCACAGGATGTAATGACGCGGTAAACGGCGCGAACGTTTACAGAACATCCAGCAAACCCAAATACTGTAGACCCAAACCACGCCTGCGGTGAGCAGGGAAATCGCCCATTGCGTGAACAATTGGCTGGCATGAGTGAACAACGTGGTACGCAATTCAGTATCAAACAACGGGCTCAGATACATGGCCACAACCAGCGCACTGGTCAGCATCGTCATAATCAACCAGGCCAGCGGCAATAACAGCCAGCCAGCAATACGCGGCGGGTTTACCGATTCGGTCATCTTGCGGATCCTGTAGCGAAATTAAGAAGGCGTTGAATGTCCAAACGGGGCACGCCCGACATGGACAACGCTATAGTGCAGAAAAAGGTGGGGAAAACCCATTACATTACGTAGCGCCAGACCGATTTTGGCACGCGGCCCATATCGAAGAGGCGGCCGCCGGAAACCAGTTCAGCACGACGGTGATCGGCAGCGCGATACATATTGATGATGTCATTATCATCGGTCAGCGAATAATTGAGATGGTCGTAGAGTTTTTCCAGACTCTCAAGATTATTCACTTTGCGGAATTTCAACAGGTAATCTAGCGCAGTCATGATTGCCATTAAAAAATAGAAAACTGGGAAGTGCCCAAGTATAGGGAGCACGCGGCCAGAGTCCATACACCCGCGTTAAAAAAAATCAAAAATCAGACAACGTGAGCTAATTCGCTCATGAAAAGACACTTTTTCCTCATTTCATTATTTTAAACGCGCATTTCAGACTGAGATTAAGGCAAATTTAGCCCTGGCAGGCGGCAGGATGTGAAAAAAGCTCACACCTCAAACGCAAATGAAAGTGGTCATTCTTTTTTATGCTTAATGTGCTGATTTTCATTCTTATAGAACCTTTTTCAGGTCAATTTATCTCGAACAGTTCAGCAATTTCATGTACACGCTTTGAAACTGCAAATCACATAGTGTGCGAATAATCACAAAACTGATCATTGCTGCTGCTCGCACTCGATAACCATTCTTTACGCAACGCCTGTAATCGCTTCCAGTAGCCACCATCCTAACCGATTCTGTTTATTACATTTATTTAACCGCCATTGAAATAAATATCAGGCAAATTGTCCATATTGCTGGTACGACTTCTTAGCGGGTTAATTTCGTAACTCCTTTAATTCATTCTGTTTTGTGAGGTGTGTCGCGCTTGTTTTTTTACTTTTACGCCAGGCTTAATCTGCGTTTTGTACCCCTACAGCACACTCCCTTCAGAGGAATGAAATTATGTGGAAACGTTTACTCTTAACCGCCATGGTCAGTTCAGCGCTCAGTACTTCGGTACTTGCCGCGGATATGACGGTGGGCTTCTCACAGGTTGGCTCGGAATCAGGCTGGCGTTCAGCGGAAACCAACGTGGCGAAAAGCGAAGCGCAAAAGCGCGGTATCACATTGAAAATCGCCGATGGTCAGCAGAAACAGGAAAACCAAATCAAAGCGGTGCGATCATTTATCGCGCAGGGCGTTGACGCCATCTTCATCGCGCCGGTAGTGCAGACCGGTTGGGAACCGGTGCTGGAAGAAGCCAAAGATGCCAAAATTCCGGTGTTCCTGTTAGACCGCGCCATTGTGGTGAAAGATAAATCGCTTTACATGGCGGTGGTGACCGCAGACAACGTGCTGGAAGGCAAGTTGATCGGTGACTGGCTGGTGAAAACTGTCGGTGACAAGAAGTGCAACGTGGTTGAGTTACAAGGCACCGTGGGTGCCAGCGTAGCCATCGATCGTAAGAAAGGATTTGCCGACGCCATCGCGGGCCATAACAACATTAAAGTGATCCGTTCTCAGTCCGGCGACTTTACGCGTAGTAAAGGTAAAGAGGTGATGGAGAGCTTTATCAAAGCGGAAAACAACGGCAAGAACATCTGCATGGTGTATGCGCATAACGATGATATGGCAATCGGTGCCATTCAGGCCATTAAAGAAGCGGGTCTGAAGCCAGGCAAAGATATTCTGACCGGATCCATCGACGGTGTGCCGGATATTTATAAGGCGATGCTGGCGGGTGAAGCCAATGCCAACGTCGAGCTGACGCCAAATATGGCAGGTCCGGCTTTTGATGCGCTGGAGAAATTCAAAAAAGACGGCACGATGCCACCAAAAATCATCAAAACCGAATCGAAACTGTATCTGCCAGATTCCGCGCAGGCACAGCTCGACACCAAAAAAGGCATGGGTTACTGATCCCCGCAACCGCCCTTCGGGGCGGTTTTTCATGACGTAAGGCGAGGTAGAACCTGATGAGCACCTCAGATGCATCCGCACTCCTGACACTCAACGGTATCAGCAAAGGTTTCCCCGGCGTGAAAGCGCTGGATAATGTCTCATTCAGCATTCGCAAAGGCGAGATCATGGCGCTGCTGGGCGAAAACGGTGCCGGAAAATCCACGCTGATTAAAGTGCTGACCGGTGTTTACACCCGGGATGCCGGCACTATCACCCTGAATGGCAGTACTATTTCACCGCACAATACTGCCGATGCGCAGCAAATGGGCATCGGTACGGTTTATCAGGAGGTGAATCTCCTGCCAAATATGTCGGTGGCAGATAATCTCTACATCGGCCGCGAGCCGCGCCGCTTTGGCATGATCGACCGCAAGCGTATGGTGCGTG
Organism: Pantoea sp. BL1; assembly: GCF_000963985.1. Taxonomy (NCBI): domain Bacteria; kingdom Pseudomonadati; phylum Pseudomonadota; class Gammaproteobacteria; order Enterobacterales; family Erwiniaceae; genus Pantoea; species Pantoea sp. BL1. Next base: position 9,763 of record NZ_JZRH01000076.1, read on the forward strand.
ATGCCGATGCGCTGATGCGCAACTACGGTTTTGCGCTCGACGTGACGCGTCCCCTGGGCCATTACTCAGTCGCGATGCAGCAAATCATTGCGATTTGTCGCGCCGTGGATCTCTCCGCTCAGGTGTTAATCCTCGACGAACCTACCGCCAGCCTCGATGCCAGCGAAGTTGAAATGCTGTTCACCCTGATGGCGCAGTTGAAAGCCAAAGGAATGAGCCTGATTTTTGTCACTCATTTTCTCGACCAGGTGTATCGCATCACCGATCGTATTACCGTTTTGCGCAACGGCCAGTTTATTGCCACGCGTGATACGGCATCATTGCCGCAAATCGAATTGATCAAACTGATGCTGGGGCGCGAATTGCTGGAGACCGCCTTGCAGCGTCAGGGCAGTACGCTGAAGAGCAATCAACCGGTTGTGTCATTTAAAGATTACGGCAAGAAGGGCACCATTGAACCTTTCGACCTCGAGGTGCGTCCGGGAGAAGTGGTGGGCTTAGCCGGCTTGCTGGGATCGGGGCGCACCGAAACCGCCGAGGTGCTGTTTGGTATCCGTCGTGCGGATCGGGGCACTGCCACCATCAAAGGCAAAGTGCAGCATATTCGGACACCGGCCAAAGCCTCCCATCTGGGGATGGGATTCTGTCCGGAGGATCGTAAAACCGACGGCATCATCGGTGCGGCTTCGGTGCGTGAAAATATTATTTTGGCGCTGCAGGCACAACGCGGCTGGCTGCGTCCGATTAAACGGCGTGAACAACAGGCAATCGCAGAACGCTTTATCAAAAGCCTGGGAATTCGCACGCCACATGCCGATCAGCCAGTGGAATTACTCTCCGGCGGTAATCAGCAAAAGGTGCTGCTGTCACGCTGGCTGGTGACGAAGCCGCAATTCTTAATTCTCGACGAACCGACGCGCGGCATTGATGTTGGTGCACATGCCGAGATCATTCGTTTGATTGAAACCCTGTGCGCCGATGGACTGGCGTTACTGGTTATCTCCTCTGAACTCGAAGAACTGGTGGGCTATGCCGATCGCGTGTTGATCATGCGCGATCTGAAGCAGGTGGCTGAAATCCCGCTGGAGCAGCTGTCGGTGGCGTCGATTGTGAATGCCATCGCCGATGGAGGAGCACAACATGCTTGAATCCCCTATGACACATCCAAAACCTGAACGGCGTAAGCCGAAGTTACCGCCAGGCATGCCGCAAATTGTTGCGCTGATTCTGGTGCTGTTGGTGGATAGCCTGGTCGCAAACAATTTTTTTACGGTGCATATCCAGGACGGTCGCCTGTTTGGCAGCCCGATTGATATCCTCAACCGCGCTGCCCCCGTTGCCCTACTGGCAATTGGTATGACGCTGGTGATTGCCACCGGCGGGATTGATTTGTCGGTAGGTGCGGTGATGGCGATTGCGGGGGCGACGGCGGCCACGTTGACCGTTGCGGGGCACAGCCTGAGTTTTATTATCCTCGCCACCCTTGGCACCGGCCTTGCCTGTGGCTTATGGAATGGCGTGCTGGTGGCGCTACTGAAGATTCAGCCGTTTGTTGCCACGTTGATATTGATGGTGGCCGGGCGCGGTATTGCACAGCTGATTACTCAGGGTCAGATTGTGACTTTTAACAGCGACAGCCTCGGTTGGTTTGGCAGCGGCTCGCTGTGGATGCTGCCGGTTCCGGTGTGGATCACGCTGCTGGTGGCACTGTTAGTGTGGCTGCTGACGCGCAAAACCGCGCTGGGCCTGTTTATCGAAGCGGTGGGGATTAACCTGCGCGCCGCACGTAATGCCGGTGTAAATAGCTGGTTAGTGGTGATGTCCACCTATGCGATCAGCGGTGTGTGTGCAGCAGTTGCAGGTCTGATCGTGGCAGCGGATATACGTGGCGCCGATGCCAACAATGCCGGTTTGTGGCTGGAGTTGGATGCCATTCTTGCCGTCGTGATTGGCGGCGCATCGCTGATGGGCGGGCGTTTTAATCTGGTGTTGTCGCTGGTTGGCGCGCTGATTATTCAGTCGATGAATACCGGTATTTTGTTGTCTGGCTTCCCGCCGGAGCTGAATCAGGTGGTGAAAGCGGTGGTGGTGATGTGTGTGCTGTTGCTGCAATCGCCGCGCTTTATCGCCATGCTGAAAGGGAGACGTCCAAAATGATTAAACGCCATCTGCCATTGATGATTACGCTGCTGGTGTTTGTCGCCGGTTATCTGTTCTGTCTGAGTCAGTTTCCTGGCTTCGCCTCGACACGCGTGATCTGCAATATCCTGACCGATAACGCGTTTCTCGGCATTATCGCCGTGGGCATGACGTTTGTGATTTTGTCAGGCGGTATCGATCTGTCAGTGGGGGCCGTTATCGCCTTTAGCGGCGTATTTTTGGCGAAAATCATCGGTGATTATCACGTCGATCCGATTCTTGCCTTCGCGATTGTGCTAGCAATGGGGGCGCTATTCGGTGCCATGATGGGTTGGCTGATTGATGCACTAAAGATCCCGGCCTTTATTATTACGCTGGCGGGGATGTTTTTCCTGCGCGGTTGCAGCTATCTGGTTTCCGAAAACTCGATTCCTATCGATCATCCGCTCTATTCCACACTGTCGAGTCTGGCGTGGAAGATCCCCGGTGGCGGGCGTCTTAGCTTGCTGGCGGTGATTATGCTGGTGGTAGTGATCGGCGGGATTATCCTCGCGCATCGCACGCGTTTTGGTAATCAGGTGTATGCCATCGGCGGCAATCTGACATCGGCGCAGTTGATGGGAGTTTCTACTCGCGCCACTACCATCAAGATTTATATGCTTTCCACCACACTGGCGACACTGGCGGGGATTGTGTTCTCGATTTATACCTCGGCAGGTTATGCCCTGGCGGGATTAGGCGTGGAACTGGACGCGATTGCCTCGGTGGTGATCGGCGGCACCTTGTTGTCCGGCGGTGTGGGCACGGTGCTCGGCACGTTGTTTGGAGTGTTGATCCAGGGTCTGATTCAGACATGGATTAACTTTGATGGCACGCTGAGTTCCTGGTGGACAAAGATCGCCATCGGTATTCTGTTGTTTGCATTTATCGCTTTGCAACGTCTGCTAACGGTAATGTGGGATCGTCAGAAGAATGCGCCGGTTAAGCGTTTAACTTCGTAGTTGTGAGCGTCATGTTTGTTTTGAGAGGTGCGCAAATTTGCGCACCTTTTTTGTATCGGTGCTCAGATTTGTGGATGTTGGGTAGGGGTTGCAGGTTTTAACGCTCATATTTTTGAATGTTAGGTGAAGTTGCTGATGGTTCGGTGCCCGGCCCCATAAAGGCCAGCCCGATCGCAAAGAAACCCCGCATCCATGCAGATCGGCCGCGCCATCCCTGGCGCAAACGCTTTGCTCTTCGGGCTGGCCTTTATGGGGCGTTTAAGATGATCATCGCTGTAGTCAGTGCAAGTATGACCATAGTGCTCAGATTCAGGG